>JAFSVD010000003.1 GCA_017450275.1 Desulfovibrio sp.
AAAGACCCATGGAGAAATCTATAGAAGACCCCTATCAGTAAACTCCTCATGCCACTAACCTGGTTTCAATGGTCCGGGAGGGTGAAGTCGGTACCCACCGTCCCAGAGACGAGGCGGCGCTCTTTTTTTGATCTCGAAAATTCGAGGGTCTTCGCTCGAGAAAGGTAAATGCGTCAGCCGTGACGGCCAAGCCTGGAGTCATTGCCTTTTTTTCTTCGGTGGTGTAAACTTTTTCCAGTTTTACGCCCATGAGCATATCCCATGCCATGGTCAGCATGCGCTTCAAAGCCCATCCCTTCGATGTGCAGAGTATGGTTTGTGTTTATCATAAACCAACTTGACAAACTATCACAAAATTATTATTTTTTTTGCTGCGATGACATTCAAGCGTGCTTTTGACTACGAGCATGGGCAACGCCATAAGGAGCCTAGATAACAGCAGGGAAGTACATTGCTTACTCCCTTTAGCTTGATTCGCCGAGTTTTTCACGCACACAATGATCCATAAATAAGCTATCGGGGTAGACGCGTTTGTTATGACTTTCCAGCGCACCCACAGCAGATCAGGACTTGCAGCATTCCCGCATTCGTCTCCTCGGCAAAACGGTTGGCATATTTCTCGAGGCTCAATACAAAGCTCGCCTTCTCGATATACAGCCATCCGAGAGATTCGAGGCGGTTTGTTAGAACTTACCTACCGCAGGACTCACACCTGCTTCCTTTAAAGTTAGCATTTCGTACTGTAATTTAATATAGGATACTATTTGTGCGCCCATAGCTCAGTTGGATAGAGCAATTGCCTTCTAAGCAATTTGTCGGGGGTTCGATTCCCTCTGGGCGCGCCATTTTTTGGTTACCTACTCGGGCTGTACATACCGATGGTCGGCAGCGCTATTTTTTTGTTTGTCCATCCAAAAAGGTCGTACTTTTAGAGCATTTGCGGGAAGCGGTGCCCCATAAGCCAGGCCACCGTGCTGATCACACCTTCTGTGCCAAACGCGTGCCTGAGGAGTAGGAAGCATCAGAGTGTATGGGGACTTCCCTCCATGGGAAGTCCTTTTTTTTCGACTACCGTGGTTCAGCGTAGGCACCTTTTGAGGTCTATATCCCTCAGATTAGCTTAAAGATCTTGTCTCTGAAGTACGTGCCAATGATGACGCGTCTGATGTACTCAGGGGCAAATTTGATCATACGCCAAGCTCTTCCGAAGTCGGGGGAACAGTATACAGCATGATATTTTCAGGCTGTTATGCAGTTTGAAATCACATTTTTTGAGAATAGCGAATGCACAGCTCGAATTTATTTTCACAAAGCATCCTTAGAGGGTGCTTTATGCACTCCGATGGATCCATGAGCGCAAGGCAGAAAAAATCGACGTTGAGGGAAAAAAAATAACCGATGAGGTTTCTGGAGAAGAACGATCTGAGCTTCATAGAGTGAAGTTGCGAACTTAAAAGGAGAAAATTTATGAGAAAAAGCTCCGCACCGAAAGCAGTCACTCACAGTAACACCCCTTCAACTCAGGAAGGGTTTCGAATTCTCGGGCTAGAAAATTTTTTTTCAGAGCCAAAAAACGACATTGATTTTACGCACAGATTCAAGATGTGTACTGCACTCGAGCCATGCGACCTATCGGCAAATTCTAGCTCCTCTACCCCGGTGAAACGTCATGCCTAATTGGGTCAGTGTACTTGAAGAAATAAACAAGTGTCAACCTTCTCCTAATAGAGAGCTAGAGGCTGTGGATATTGTAAGGAGACGATATCTTTTAAAACTTCACGAAAAAACTAAAAGAAATATTATTGCTTACTATTCAGGTTGGCTTCAAGTAGGTAACGCGGTTGGGACTGACCTAAACGATATGGATATAAATGGCTTTATGACCACTATCCATGGTTTGGATTGTACCCAAGGACTTGACTTGATTCTTCACACTCCAGGTGGTTCTATTTCTGCTACTGAACAAATTGTGTATTATTTAAAAAGTAAATTTGGCAATGATGTAAGGGCAGTCATTCCTCAAATTGCGATGTCTGCAGGGACAATGATCTCTTGCTCTTGTAAGCAGATTCTTATGGGAAGGCAATCATGTCTTGGACCATTTGACCCTCAAATATATGGCGTTTCTGCAATGCGAGTACAAGAAGAGTTTAATAAAGCCGTAGAAGAAGCTAAAAAAGAACCTGCTTCTATCCCTTATTGGCAAGTAATAATTGGAAAGTATCATCCTACGTTTCTAAATAGCTGTAAGCTCGCCTGCGATAGAGCCAAACACCTTGTGACGCAGTGGTTAAGCACAAATATGTTTAATGACAAGAGGGAGTCTTTGAAAATATCAAGAAATATAGTTAATAATTTTAATAAAATAGGACATAAACTTGATCATGATAGACATGTATCTATCAGTGAGTGTGAAAATTTTGGCTTAAAAATTTTGAGACTAGAGGATGACCAAGAGTTACAAGATCTAGTTTTAACAGTTCATCATACTTTTATGCACACGTTCTCGAATGTTCCCCTCGTTAAAGCCATTGAAAATCACAAAGGTGTCGGGATGTTTCTCTCAAAACGATCTTAATACACTTTCTGTTTCAGCCCTTTTCGGAGGGCTTTTTTGTTTCCCTCGTCGCTGTCTCCTACAAGTGCTAACTGCGTCTTAAGCCAACACAACGGCGGAGGCAACTGAACAAGCGCTTGCTTATCAAACTTCAGCTGGAGACTCTGTACGATTTGATGGAACTCGTCCTCCATCGGACAAGAGTCACCTCGACCATCTCGTGCTCGAAGTTTCGGCCAGAGAGGGCTGATAGGAACAACTGGTAGGGCGTCATTGCCACTCACCGATGCTCTTTTCGACCAAGAACGTGCCCAATACCAAGCGTACCAACATAGAGGCCATCGATCCAGCCAGGATACCTCTATGTGGGGTCTATGGGCTGAAGGCCTCTGAGCGATAACATTCCTTTTTCAGAAATTGCTTCCCTACCAATCTCTCTGCAAACCAGGTATGCTTGGAGAGTCCGAAAGACCAGTAGGAACGATTCGGATCGGGATGAGACTGCCACATGGGCATCTACCAAGACCAGATCCGCTGTTGAACAGGTACAAGGAAAAATCTTCCAAAAATTCTGATGTGCTAATATACTAAAACATCAGAATTTTTTTGTTTTTTTTTTCAAAAGAACCCCGCTTCAGAAGCGAAAATCCTGAGAGGAAAAGCAAAGTAAACATACAATATCCCCATCACCATCGAGGTGCCATTATGCAAACAGGATTTGTGCGCGCACATATCCTTCTTTTTTTCCTCACTCTTGCTTTCATGCAAGCAACCATCACCCACGGGAGAGAACCTATGACCCTTTATGATTATACTGTCCAAACCGCGCAAGGCGAAGCCGTATCCCTCGCAGCTTACAAAGGAAAGGTTTTACTCATTGTCAATACCGCGAGCAAATGCGGCTTTACCCCTCAATTTGCCGAGCTTCAAAAACTCTACACCACCTACAAAGACAGAGGATTTGAAATTCTTGGCTTTCCCTGCAACCAATTTGCGAACCAAGAGCCTGGAAGCAATACCGAGGTGCAACATTTTTGCAGCTTGAACTACGGCGTGACCTTCCCCATCTTTGCCAAGGGCGATGTGCGCGGAAAAACAGCCCAGCCCTTATTCACCTACCTGACAAAAGAAAAGGGCTTTCAAGGATTTGATCAAGAACATCCCTTAGCCAAGGTTTTACAGGAAGCTCTTGAAAAAAACTTCCCCGAATACCTTGAAGGCGACTCGATCAAATGGAATTTTACCAAGTTCCTCATCGATCGGGAGGGACATGTTGTTGCACGCTTTGAGCCAACAACCTCGCCCGAAACCATTGCCAAGGATATCGAAAACCTCTTGTAAGATTGCCAAAAACGCCGCCTGAAGGCGGCGTTTGCTCCAGAAAAAGGGCAAAAAAAAAGAGCCCCCATCATACACACAGGAAGGCTCAAAAAAAGACAGGCGTCTGCCACCGTACTCGAAAAAAGCCTTAGCTTTTTTTCGCAACAAGCGGTTTTTGCACTTTGCCGCTTCTGATGCAACGGGTGCATACAGAAATCGTCCGCACCGTGCCATCCGGAAACTGGTGTCTGACACGCTGCAGATTCGGGTTGAAGCGGCGTTTGGTTTTGATGTTTGAGTGGCTCACTAAATTGCCCACTTGCGGTTTCTTGCCACAAAAAGCACAGATCTTGCTCATGCATTCCTCCCCTCAACGAAACAATCATGCGTATTTTCAAAACAAGAGTTCTGGATCGTACACCCAAGCCCCTTGATTGGCAAGCATAAAAATAAGAAAAGGGGAAAACCCCGAGCGTTCTCCCCTTTAAACCTCTTTGCAAGAAAGAGATTAGTACATGCCACCCATACCGCCCATGCCGTCCATGCCACCACCGGGCATAGCAGGAGCGTCTTTCTTGGGTTCAGGCTTTTCAGCAACAGCACATTCTGTGGTCAAAAGCAAGGAAGCAACAGAAGCAGCGTTCTGCAGAGCCGCACGGGTCACTTTCTTCGGATCGATGACACCGGCCTTCAGCAGATCTTCGTACTCACCGGTTGCGGCGTTGAAACCAAAGCCGTCTTTGCCAGCACGCACTTTCTCGACAACCACGGAGCCTTCGAAGCCAGCATTGTGGGCGATCTGACGAAGAGGCTCTTCGATGGAACGACGCACAATTTCAACACCAGCCAGCTCATCGTCGTCAGCGGTGCGGATGTCGCCAAGCACCTTGGCCACGCGGATAAGAGCTGTGCCGCCGCCAGGAACAATGCCTTCTTCCACAGCCGCACGGGTTGCATTGAGGGCGTCTTCCACGCGGTCTTTCTTTTCCTTCATCTCGACTTCGGTCGCAGCGCCCACGCGCACAACAGCCACGCCACCGACCAATTTGGCCAAGCGTTCCTGCAGTTTTTCACGATCGTAGTCAGAGGTGCTGTCTTCGATCTGGGCACGGATCTGTTTCACACGGGCTTTGATGGCTTCGCCATCGCCGTTGCCGTCGATGATGGTGCTGTTGTCTTTGTCGATACGCACGCGTTTGGCTGTGCCAAGATCGCTCAGGGTCAGGTTTTCCAACTTCCGACCCGTATCTTCGGAAGCAACCTGGCCACCGGTCAAGACAGCGATATCCTGCAACATGGCTTTACGACGATCGCCAAAGCCAGGAGCCTTCACAGCCACAACCTGCAAGGTACCACGCAGTCTGTTGACAACCAGGGTTGCCAAGGCTTCGCCTTCCACATCCTCAGCGATGATCATGAGCGGACGGTTGACTTTCGCCACCTGCTCAAGAATGGGCAGCATATCTTTCATGCCGGAGATTTTTTTCTCAGAGCACAGGATGTAGGGATTTTCGATTTCGCACACCATCTTCTCGCCATTGGTCACAAAATAGGGAGACAGATAGCCGCGATCAAAACGCATACCTTCGACAACATCCATGGTGGTCTCAAGGCCTTTCGCCTCTTCAACCGTGATAACGCCTTCTTTGCCCACCTTGGCCATGGCTTCAGCAATGATGTTGCCGATGGTGGAATCAGCGTTGGCGGAAATGGTGCCGATCTGAGCGATTTCTTTCTGGTCACGGGTGGGTTTGGCCAAATTCTTCAGCTCTTCAACCAAGGCTTCGACAGCTTTGTCGATACCGCGTTTGATGGCCATGGGATTGCGGCCAGCAGCCACCAGTTTGCTGCCTTCATGATAGATGGACTGAGCAAGAATGGTGGCGGTTGTGGTGCCATCGCCAGCGGCATCGCTGGTCTTGGAAGCCACTTCCTTCACCAACTGGGCGCCCATGTTCTCAAATTTGTCGGCCAGCTCGATTTCCTTGGCAACCGTCACACCGTCTTTGGTGATAACAGGAGCCCCAAAGGACTTCTCAAGGGCAACATTGCGGCCTTTGGGTCCCAAGGTCACCTTCACAGCATTGGCCAGTTTATCCACCCCGCGAGCCAATTTCTCACGCGCTTTGGTATCGAACAAAATCTCTTTTGCAGCCATTACAGTATCCTCCTAATGGTCTATTTCATTTGGTCTATTTCATTCACATTGTAGAAAATCCAGAACCGCAGATCGCACCCAGCCGATACACCCCATCCTCCGGCTGAGGAAGTGGGGAGAATCTGAATTCGTGGTCAGCGAGCAGTGGGGCGGAAACCGAAGAAACGGGCACAATGCACAGGCGGAAAAAATACGTGCTGGTAGAATTGCCATAGACTGGGTCAGGCTACCAGCTTGGCATCGCCGATAGGGGGAACGGGTAAAAACGCTTGCCTTACCCTGTCGTATCACGTCTTCTGTGTGCCACTCTTCATCTCAACCCGCACTCGGTGCGCGTAATACCTTTCTATTGTATAGAATATGAATGAAATGTGACACTATTTAATAATGGCAAGAATGTCTTCTTCGCGCATCACAAGATGGTCAACGCCATCGAGCTTCACTTCGGTGCCGGCGTATTTGTTGAACAGAACCATATCACCAGCTTTCACCGCCAATTGCGCCCGTTTGCCATCATCCCCCATTTTCCCAGGACCAACTGCAATGACCTCGCCCTTCGAGGGTTTTTCCTTGGCGGTGTCGGGGATATAGAGACCGCCAGCGGTTTTTTCTTCGGATTCAAGACGTTTGACGAGTACACGGTCATTCAATGGTTCCAATTTCATACGAGCAAATCCTCCACGATTTGTTGCATCACATTTGGGTCACTTGCGTGACGATTTGTATGTTGATCGCTTTCCTTTACACGAACTGTCTCATACCCCACAAACAATAATGCGCTTTGTCGGCTTGAAAAGGGGGTCAAGGCAAAAAATTTGCAAAAGGCGCAAAAAAACAGCATTGACCCTGCCTGCCATAAAAAAAGGCAGCATCGTGGCTGCCTTGGCACAGTCAATGCGTGCGAATCAGCTTTAGGCAAAAAGTTTTTCCTCAGGAAGAATCACAAAATGGTGGTCTTTGAGGAGATTGATCGCCTGATCGATCTTGTCGAAACGGAAAATCATGATGGCTTCGGGTAAGTCGCGCTGGATCAGGGAATACATGTATTCGACATTGATGCTGTTTTTGGAAACCAGCTGCAAAACCGCATCAAGACCTCCGGGAGAATCCTCGACTTGCACCGCAACCACGGCGGTCGAACCAAAGGTGAAGCCCTTTTCCTTCAACACCGTCTTGGCTGTTTCATGCTCTTTCACGAGCAAGCGCAAAATCCCGAAATCCGAGGTATCCGCAAGCGACAGAGCCCGAATGGACACCTTTGCTTCGGCCAGTGCATGCGTGACATCTGCCAGGCGGCCTGCTCTGTTTTCCAAAAAAACGGAGAGTTGTTCTACTTTCATCCACTATTTCAGCGCTGATTCCCAGCCTCTGGCTGGACGGATACGCTGCCTCCCATAAATTCCTGATTGGCACTGCACCAAACAAAAACACGCCTAGGCTTTTGGCTCCTCGGCGGATTTCCGTGTGGCTTCCTTTTCGGGCTTTGGTGTAATATCGACTTCGGCGGGTTCAGATGTGGCACGACGAAAATTGCGAATGGCACGTCCTAGGCCTTGACCAATTTCCGGCAATTTCTTGGATCCAAACAAGACCAAGACAACAAGTAAGATGAGAATAAGCTCTGTCGGTCCAATGGGGCCTATCATGCAACGCCTCCCAAGGCTTGGTACGAAGAATCGCCCGGCACCACAAACGATTGGTCTTTTTCTTCGGCATCGAGCACAGCTTAGTATAAAGTGCCAAGCAAACTTGGTCAAGCAAAGCTCAGCGCCGCTGACTCCTGGCTTCTAAAATTTCGAGCACCTTTTTTGGAGAATCTTGCGCCTTGAAACCGGCTTCGATCAATTTGCGCGCCGTCATATCCCGACCAATGCGGTTCTTCCCCCCCATGATGACACAGACAAGCCGCGTCTTTCCCCGCTTTGCCGTAACAATAATATTGTAGCCTGAGGCATGGGTCCAACCGGTTTTCAGCCCATTCACCCCGCACACAGCGCCCAGCAAGGGATTGGTGGTTGTCAGAACCCTTCCTCCGTGGGAAAAGGTGGCGACTGAATGGAAATCCAAGGCCTTGGGATGCCTGCGCATATAGGCCAAGGCCAGTTTCAGCATGTCGTAGGCTGTACTCATTTGGCCTTTGGCCGGAAGCCCTGTTGGATTGCAAAACACGGTGCGCTTCATCTTCAACGCTTTTGCCCTGGCGTTCATCATCTGGACAAAGCGCTGTATATTGGGCGAAACAGTCTCAGCCACAGCCATGGCCGCATCGTTGCCCGAGGGCACGGCTGTCCCGATCAAGAGTTTGGCAAAGGGCACCCGTTCACCCCGCCGCAAATGCATGCTTGATCCGCCGGTTCTGGCAGCCAGGGCGCTGATCCGCACTTTTTTTGTCAAGGCAATGCGTCCCTTGGCCACCTGATCCAAGGCCAGATACAACGTCATGACCTTGGTCAACGATGCCGGGGGGATGGGAAGATGGGGATTCAACTGGTAGAGGACTTTGCCTGTGGTGCTGTTAAACAAGAGAGCCGCCCGAACCGGAAACGACACAGCCCAGGCTGGTTGCACCCAAACACCACCCAACAAACACACGACAAAGACCCAGAGCATACAACAAAAAACAACAGAGCGAGGCACGTGATTCCCTTTTCCGTTCAACCAATCAAAGACAAAACGACACAAACAGCGGCACGCTGTATGTCGTTGACGCAGAAAAAAACGCCGAAAACAAGAGCGTAGTCAAAGTATACGAAAGAACGCAACGTGCTGCAAACCCCGCGACCAATCTTCCAAACAGGGATAAAGCGTGCTACACTACGCCAATGCATCAATCTGGCTTCTCCTTTCTTCCAAGCCACGCCCCTTTATGGGGTGTGGTCATTGACCTCATTCTCGAAAGGTTTTTTCATGCACATAGATACCTATACCTTTGACGAATTTCGAACCCTAGCCGAGCAATTCCATGGCTATGCCGCGCCAGGTCTTTTGATCGGAGCCTACATGGTTGCCAAGGCCAAACAAGCGCTTCCCCAAGGCACGCTCTTTGAGGCGATTGTCGAGACCGACAAGTGTCTGCCCGATGCTGTACAGCTTTTGACCTTGTGTTCAACCGGCAACAGGCGCATGAAAGTCTTTTCCCTGGGGCGCTATGCGCTTGCGCTCTTTGACAAATACACAGGCAAGGGTGTGCGCGCCTCGTTGGATTGCACCGCCATGCGAAAATGGCCTGAAATCGCTGCCTGGTTCTTCAAAGAAAAGCCCAAGCAGGAGCAAGACACACAGTTGCTCGAACGCCAAATCGAAGAAGCAGGGGACAGCTATTGCCGCCTGCAAGCCATACATGTGCTCCCCCACTATGTCGGCCACAGCCATATGCAAGCCATTGTGCTCTGCCCTGTCTGTGGCGAGGCCTATCCCAAAGAGGATGGGCCTATCTGTCGGGGTTGCCAGGGCGATGCACCCTATAGCTTTATCGAGTCCCAAACAAGCCCAACCGAAAACACAAACGCAACCGTCGTTGTGCCGGTTGAAGAGGCTGTTGGCAAAACCCTTGCCCACGACATGACGCGTATTGTCCCTGGCCAATTCAAAGGACCGGAATTTGCTGCGGGACAAACAGTCCGTGCCGGCGACATCTGCCGCTTGCAACAGATGGGACGCTTCAACGTGGCTGTGCTCGACGAAGAGAAAAACCCCGATTCCCAGATGATCCACGAAAACCAGGTGGCAGAAACCTTTGCCCGCCGCATGGCAGGAGCCAATGTCAACTACACTCTGCCCCCCCACGAAGGCAAAATCGATTTTACGGCAGCCATCGACGGGGTCTTTTGTGTGGACTGGGAACGGCTCTACCATTTCAACCTGATTCCCAAGGTCATGTGCGCAAGCCGCCAAAACGGCCTCATGGTGAGTGCGGGAAGTCGCCTTGCTGGCACACGCGCTATTCCCCTCTATCTGGACAACGCCACCATGAACCAGGCGCTGACCGTGCTTGGGGAAAAACCCCTCTTTTGGGTGGCTCCCATGCGCCAGGCCAAGGTCGGCATCCTTGTCACGGGCACCGAAGTCTTTCAGGGCTTGATCGAGGATAAATTCATCCCCATCATCACCGCCAAGATGACCAATCTCCACTGCCAGGTGGTGGCAAAAACCATTGCGCCCGACAACATCACCCATCTTCAAAACGCCCTGTCCGCCATGATCAAGCAAGGTATTGACCTCTTGATCACAACCGGCGGGCTCTCGGTTGACCCCGACGATGTGACCCGGGAAGCGCTCCTGCAAGCGGGCTTAACCAACACCCTCCACGGCATCCCTGTTTTGCCAGGCACCATGACCTTGCTTGGTGAAATCACAAAACCAGGATACACCATCCAAGTGATAGGGGTTCCTGCCTGTGCCCTCTATTTCAAGACAACAGCCTTTGACCTTCTCATCCCCCGTCTTCTTGCCAACCAACCTCTCACACGGGCAGAACTCGCCCGCATGGGCGAAGGCGGCTACTGTATGGGATGCCAAAACTGCACGTGGCCAAAGTGCTGGTTTGGCAAATAACAACAAGCAACCAAACGGAGGCAGCCCCCCTGCATGGAAAAGGGCTGATCGGTGATGAACGAAAGCCTTGACGAACTCCTAACCCGCATTGCCACAAAATTTGTCGTCCACTTCGAAGACATCGCTATCGACGACACTCCTCTTGAAATTCTGCAAATCGACAATATGCGGGAGCATTTGGACACACTTCTGCACACCAACGCCCTGCGCAATCCTCTCCACGACCTGCCCCTCTGGGCAAAGGTCTGGCCGTGTTCGCTTGTGCTGGGACGCCTCGTGCGCAAATACGACCCTGCCGGCAAACGGCTGTTGGAACTGGGGGCTGGATGCGGGCTGGTCAGCCTCATTGCTGCCCGCTATGGCCTCTCCCACATCGACTGCACCGATATCAACGACGATGCCATCCTCTTTGCCAAGGCCAATGTGCGCAAAAACGCGCTCGAAGACACCATCGATGTCTTCCGCTTCGATATTAAGAACGCCCCCATCCCCGATACGCCCTACGACATCATCGCTGCCTCCGAGATCCTCTATCTGCCCGAACTCTTTGACCCGATTTTGCGCTTTGTCGACAAGGCTTTAGCTCCCAAGGGATGCGCCCTCTTTGCCACCGACTACGCCCGCAGACAAAGCAAATTTCTCAAAAAGGCCAAAAAGCGCTTTACCGTGACCGAAGGCCATATTGGGGTCAAAAGCACCAACGAAGCCGGCGACGAGGAACGATCCCTCTATACCATAACCATACTCACCCGCTCGTAACGGGAAAGGGATTCTATGCAAGACCTTCTTCTACGTCTTCATTCCTGCCCCAAGGGCTATACCAAGGATCTGGAGAAAGCCTGTTCGCCTGCGCAAACCCTTGCCCGTGTGCGAGAGCGTTTTGCCAAGACCCATCTCTCTGTTGTCCGAGAAGCCAAACGCATCGACACCGGACGATTGGGGATTCCGGTCTATATGAGCCTGTGGGGCAAAGACGCCCAAGCGCTTATCCCAAGCCGCAAACAGATGGGCAAGGGCTCATCCCCTGAACAGGCAGAAGCCTCGGCCATCATGGAGGCTGTGGAACGATTTTCCTTCTTCCATTTTTTTGCGGAAAAGCCCCTGTGCCAGCGTATGCTCTATCCCGAAGCCAAAGCCCGTTTTGGAAAGGCCTGCGTCTCCATACAAACCATCCAGGCCTCGGTCAACGACACCATTGATCCCGCCTTGGCCGAAGCGCTGTTTGCAACTATCCCCTGGTGGTTTTGCCCAGCAAGCGATCTCACCCACGACGAACTGTGCTGGCTCCCCATTGACTGGTTTCGCCTCATCAACGAATTCAACGGGGCGAGCGCCGGCAATACCGAAGAAGAATCCGTGCTGCAGGGGCTTTGTGAGCTTATCGAACGCCATGTCTGCGCCATCATCGATCAAACCCACCCCAACCTTCCAACTATCAGCACGGACTCCTGCACCGATCCAACGCTTTGCCAACTGCTTCGCTGCTTCAGCGACCAGGGTATACACCTCATCCTCAAAGATTTTAGCCTGGATATGCCCCTCCCAACGGTCGGCGCCCTTGCCTGGGATCCCTCGACCTGGCCAAACAGTTCTGAAATCGTCTTTACCGCAGGCACAGCCACAAGCCCGGAAAAGGCGGCCATTCGGGCACTGACCGAAGTGGCACAGCTGGCTGGGGACTTTGCCACCAATGCCTGCTACGAGGCCTCAGCCCTGACCAAATACCACAATCTTACCGAAACAACATGGCTCACCAAGGAATGCCCAGCCATTCCCCTCTCGCATCTCCCCTCCCAGGCCGCCCCTGATATTGCCGACGAGCTGCGTTCAACCATTGCCGCTCTCAAACACCCGGTTTTTACCGTCCGCACAACCCATCCCCAACTCGCCATCCCCGCCCACTACACGATTATCCCGGGCTTTCTCTTCCGAGAACGCGATCCCAACCAATGCCTCGGTCTTTTTGTGGGACGCAAACTCGTGGAAAGTGATGACCCAGCCACGATGGAGTACGGCATCCAGCTCTTACAAAAAGCCTATCCCAACGCCCATTTTCTCCCCTTCTTCCACGCCATGGCCACCATGCGCCAAGGCGACTTTCCCAAAGCGGAACAGGCCTTTGCTAAAGCACAAGACTGTCAACCCAACCAGGAAAGCCAAGCGCTGGCGTGTTTCTACCAGGCCTATTGCGCAAGCCAATACGACAATTGGGCAGCCTCTATAGCTCCCTTGGAAAAGGCCGTGGCCTTGGATGGAAACGTCAAAGAATACTGGAATCTCTTGGGTGTTGCCCTCTTTAAAAGCCAATCCTTTGCAAAAGCCAAAACCTGCTTCTCCAAGGCGCTTGCGATCGACAAGGGCTCAGCCATGGATATGGCCAATCTCGGCTTGTGCGAAAAGGCGCTTGGGGAAGTGGATGAGGCGATCAAACACCTCACCCTCGCCCAAAGCCTTGATCCATCACTCACCTTTGTCACAAGCCATATCAACGAAATGCTCCACAAAGACTGAGCGCACAAAAAAAAGGAGGTCACCCTCCTTTTTTTTGTGCGCTCAGTTCTCGATGCGGACAACGACCTTGTCCCCTGGCATAAGCCCATCCTGTTTGGTCAAGGCGATGCGCACCGGAATCCCATCGAGCCCATCCAGGCCATGCCCCTTGGGGATTGGCCCTTGGGAAGCGATCTCCTCAATACGCCCTTCAAACACCCCTCCGAGCTCGCGCTCAACCGTGCAGGGCATGCCAAGATGCAAGGCCTTTTGCTCGGTGACCGGAAACCAGGCGCGGATCCACAGCGACCGTTCCTGGCCTTCGGGAAGAATCAGCATCACGGGATCTCCTGCAGCCAGCTGCTCGCCCGCCTTCGCAACAATCTTGATGACGCGCCCATCGATTGGGGCGAAGAGAGTGGGGTTCACCGCCGCTTCCTTGGTCTTTTTGCTTTCTGGCATTGGCTGGATGCGGAAACGATTACGCGAGGCCAATTGCTTTGCCTGCTCCACTTCGTAGCGTATGCGTCCAAGCTCCTGAGACATGGCAGCGCGAATGCGACTGCTGCGCTCAAAAGCCTCCTTGGCCTGCTCCATCTGCCCGCGTATCTTGCGTTCACGAGCATAGGCTGCCTTGTATTCACTTGATCCTGCCCCATGGGAAGCCTCAATCGACCGCATGGCGAGTTCGCTTTTGACATGCTCGAGCACCAAGGCTTCCATCTGCACCTTTTTGGCCTCTTCTTCATGCCGCACCTTGGCAAGACGGGCAATGGCATCGTCTTCGGCATCTTCGGCGCTGCGCAGCCTGCGATCGATTTCCTCCATGGATGGTCCTCGCAATTGCTCAATATCCTTTCTCGCGGTGGAAACCTCGCGTGTCATAGCGCTGACATCCCTGTGCGCAACAATCTGCCCCTTCTGCACTCGGCTGCCCTCAGCAACCACAATATCCACCAAGGGCGCGGCAATTTCGGTTGCCACGGTGTGGATCATCCCATCGACCATGGCATACTGGCTGACAATGGGTTTGTGCGACCAAAAAAACACATACAGCACAAGGCACAGGAGAAGACACAAAATCCCCAAAAGCCACAGCATTTTTTTCATCTTTTCGCGTGTGCCCGGAACATTTGTTGCTGGCAATGCTTGCACGGTATTGGTCTGACTCATACAACCCTTCCCCGATTGATCCCCCACGGAATGCTTCCGGGGAGAGATTGAAACAGAGGCATCCTTGCAAAATATATACCCACTGCTCTGGTTGCTTTTCTCCACAAATTGCCGTATTACGTTTCAGCGAAAATATCAGGTCATTTTTATGGTATAACGCAAAATTTTAGTATAAAAAATATAGATTTATATTAAAATATTTACATCATTGCTTGATTACTTCTTCCCATGCCACTCTTCCAAGGGGTCTTCAATATTGGAAGGGCATACCACTAGCAAGACGCTTCGAAGGCTTGAGTATCAGCCAACTCCCAGGCAGAAAAAGATATGGCTAACAAGCTAAACTTCCGAGCAGTTCAATAAACCTATCGGAGGGTAATACCGGAAATCCGCTCAAACTCACATCGCTCATGTCAAAAAAACTTCTTGAAAAAAATAGAAACTGTTTTTCCATGAGAAAAAATACTAACCGAATATTTTTAAATATTTTTGCGGCTGCTCACTGATAAATGTAGTGGGAAAGTTACACTTCTCATTTTTCTTCAGCTCCACCGCAGATAAGCACTTCTTTTCCTTTAAACGCAAAACCGTAAACATAAATATTGTCAGAAGAAACTTCATGCTGTATTAAATCGTTTATATAGTGTTTTTCTTTTATTTGTTTCAAAGCATTTGCGCACGTTTCTTGAAGGTTCTTCTCTTTCTTTTCCTTGAAAACTTTAAATTCAATAACAATACCTCTATCACCCTTATATTTTGGAAACATACAGATATCGTATCGACCAAAGCCGCTGCTTTGATTTGAGCGGATATTGTATTTTTCTTTCAGATCAACCATTAAACCAAGAACAAAAGCATGATAGAAATTTTCAGCTGTATTTTTTCCGATGTCAAAAGAGCTGAAGGTACTTTCTGCAATCTCATTCATATATTCATTCATTTCTTCAAGATTATCATTTAAAAGAGCCTCCTGGAAACTGTTTCTTTTTTTGCTCACTTTTCTAAACCATTCAGATATTTTCTCCTCGAGAATAAGCTTAGATTCGTAATTTGTTAGTGTGATAGTATACTTTCTTGTTTCATCATTATACCCAGTTGCTTTCACATATCCGGCTGCCAAAAGTAAACTCCAGACAGATTGAGAGTCGTCATACAACTGAGAAAAGACTATCTGTTCATCTATGGGGGTGACAATCTCTTTTCCCTGCAAAAGACTTTCTACTTCCTGTTTTACTTTTTCATCGCCACGCGCAATCAGTTCTCCAACTAAGGAATTGGAGCTTGTTTGCGCCCAATAGGGATCAAATCTTTTCTCTAAAAGATACTCAATGATTGACCAGGGATTATAGATTTCTTTATGAGTACCAAAAATAAAGCCATTATACCATTTTTTTACGGTATCCTTGTCTTGTAAACCATACTCATCCATGGCAGCAAAGACTTCCTGTTCGGTAAAACCGAAGCAGTCCGCATAGAGATCGCTTTTGACACTCACAACTTTAAGGTTGTTCATACCTGAAAAAATAGATTCTTTCGCAACTCTCGTAATCCCGGTTATAAGCCCCCGTTCAAGCCATGTATTATCCTTAAACGTTGCTTTGAAAAAGCCTTTCAAAAAACCAACAAGTTTGTCCCAGTATCCGTTAAGCCATGCTTCCGTAAGTGGTGTATCGTATTCATCAAGAAGGATTATTGGCTTTATTTTGTGCTGAGTTGCTATAAATTTGCAAAGATAATTAAGAGAATCCTGGGCTGTATCATCTGTCATAGATTTATGAACAGAAGTAAAAATTTCTTTTTCAGCAAGAGGAATTGCATCAATATCAATATATTGAGTAAATGAACCGTAGATGCTTGCCAATGTAGTTTTAATCCGTGAAATTGTTTCCTCATATGTATCATTGTCGATTTTTGCAAAAGAAAGAAAAATAACAGGTATTTTTCCCTGTATGTTTCGGAATTGTTCATCTTTCCATACATCAAGCCCTTCAAAAAGATCAGATCGTCCTATAAATTTTGGAGAAAAGAAGGTTTTGACAGTGTCGAGCATGAGCGTTTTGCCAAATCTGCGCGGTCTGGTAATGAGAGTTACATTTATTCCACTATTCCACCAATCTTTGATGAATTTTGTTTTATCCACATAAAAATAGTTATTTTGACGCAAATATTCAAAACTTTGTGTTCCAGGAGTAAGTTGTCTTGACATAGTACTATACCTTTTTTGTGATCAAAAAAGCTTTCGTCAAAAACAGCACTATTTCTGCACCAAAAAGATTTTCTAAGCCATCACTTGATTCTGTTTTCCGACAGTTGAGTATCTCAATCATCTCTTTTTCAAACATTCTGCTCTCTTTCAAAAAAATTGCAGTGTACATGTGAAAGTCTCGTGTGTAGCTACTCGAAATTTGACCGTACTCTCAACACCGAAATTTCCGGGTTTTATGGTTTGTACAAGACCTACACCATGAAGGAGATGCAGAAGATCTTAGACCAACAATGGGTTCACGAAATTCGGGGGCAGAAAATTTTTACCCACTAACCTGTGAGCAAAAAAACTTTTATGCCGCTTGTAACCTGGAACCATTTTCTTGATGTGTTGTTGTAAAAAATTGCGGAATTTCAGGATCTGACTCATCCTTTTCTGCGAAGCAAAGCGAGCTCTGCGGGCACGGCATGAGCGGTTTATGATGTTTGTCCAAAACAAAAACAGCCCTCTTTGACTCCTGATAAAGCCTTGCAAAGGCGATGTTGCGCATGTAAATACATGGCTCCTCCAGCCTCGTTGGCAGACCGTACAATCAACACGCCGGATCAAACGCATCTCAAGCTTGTCTTTCGCATGTCGTTTGCGAGGTCATTTCTTCCGAGGCATTCTGACAAACGTTTTCGTTTACCAGTTCGTACAAACCCTGCTAACGTCGTTCAGATGCCCAAAATGCCATCTAAACTGAGGCTGATTACAAGCATGAATACCAAACCAGCTGAGTGGCGTGATATTGTAGAAGAACCGTAATGCTGCACGTGTCTCATTCACCAGAGGAGTTTTCCGTGTCCCCTATTCGTCTCCACCCTGTGCTTGCGCTTTGTCTTGTCGTTCCCCTTCTAACGGCCTGCGCCCAAACCCAGATTTTTGATAGCCAAAGCTATCTCGCCCTGTGTGCCGAGATACCACAAAGCATTGTCAAACGCGACATTCCCAAAACCAAGGAAGAAACCCAATCCTATGCTGCCACAGTGTCCGCAAAAACCAATAGCCAAATCTTCCGCCAGCTCTCCCCCTCCTTTATGGAAGGCCAGACCAAGGTGTACTATATCGGAGAGACCTTTGAAAAAACACTGCAGCCACGGCGAAGTACTGTCCGCATGCACGCAAACGGCTTCACTATCGAGCATATAAGCCAACGGGTTCGACTGACGCTTCTTGGCATTCTTGACTGGAACCAGGACGGCGACAAAGAATGGCTCCTTGCCTGCGAAACCCAAAGCAAGACGAAAAAGCCCAGGACAACCACCTTCTATGTGATAGCGCCCATCCCCGAAACAAGTACGGAAATCGTCGATGGCACACTCATTGCCATCAAAGACTGCCTCGCAGGGGTCTGTACAACGCGCCCAACCAACAACGAAACAGTCATACGAAGAGACAAAGAGAGCATCCCCAAAACAGCCATGCAGGAATTTCGCCCCGGAGAACAAGAAATTACGACTCCAGAAAGCACTCTCCCCTCCCAAAGCGAAATCCGTGAACGCCCCCTCTAAGGCCATTGCCTGCTTGATGCCCCAAGCTCAATGTAATGCGATACACACTTTCTTGCCATCAATGGCAGGATTCAACAAATATGCATATCCTTCCCAAAAAAACAACCCACTTCCTTCTGCAGCAAAACACGAAGCAGGGCATGAGCATTATCTTCCGCTTCAGCCTTCTTCTTGTTGTGCTCGTTTTTTTCTTTGCCACCCTCTTTCAATTCCTTATGCTCTACGAAGAGCAGGAACATTCCTTTATCACAGGCCTGTATTGGACAGTGACGGTCATGACCACCCTTGGTTTTGGGGACATCACCTTCACAAGCGACCTTGGCCGCCTCTTTTCGATCCTGGTCTTATTCTCAGGCATTCTCCTCTTTCTCACCATGCTTCCCTTCATGTTCACGCAGTATATCTATGCGCCATGGCTGGAAGCTCAGAAAAAAGAACGCACACCGAGGGAACTGCCCGCCGACACCCATGGGCATGTCATCCTCGTCAATCCCAGCCCCATTGCCTTGAACGTTGCGGAGAATCTCAAAACCTATGGCGCACCCTATGTTTTGCTCTCCAACGATAGTCAGACAACCATGGAGCTCATCGACAAGGGCTTCAACGTTGTGGCCGGCGATCATGACTCAACCCGTGTCTATACCAAACTGCGCATAACACAGGCCTCCATGCTTGTGGCCTTAGACAGCGATACACGCAATACCAACATTATCTTTACCGCCCGAGAAATCGCCTCCCAAAAACTCTTTTTGCTCGCTTCCGCCAGAACCGATGAGAGCGCGGAGATCTTAAAACTCGCTGGTTGTAACGAGGTTTTCCAATTCCAGCGCCTTTTGGGCGAAGCCTTGGCCAGACGGGTTTTAAACGACAAGGAACGCTGCAGCGTGATTCTGCGCGTGGAACAACTTGTCATCGCCGAAACCCCGGTCATGCGAACAGCCCTTGTGGGCAAAACCTTGCTCGACTGTGGACTGCGGAACCAAACCGGTGTCACGGTGGTGGGACTGTGGGAACGAGGCCAATTTCAGCTTCCCAAGCCAAACAGCGTCTTTACTTCGACCATGGTCATGGTGATTGCCGGAACCCAAGAACAAATCGCCAAGGTCAATACCCTCTTAGGACCCCGAGACACCTCGCGCACCAAGGGCAACGATACCCCGGTTGTGATCATTGGCGGAGGTGGGGTTGGGCTTGCTGCTGCCCGCTTCCTGGAAGCAAGCAATCGGCCGTTCTGTCTCGTGGACAAGATCCGAAAAAAAGGCATTCCCGAAGAGGCCATGATCATCGGCGATGCCTCGGATCTCATGGTGCTGGAAGCAGCCAATATCCGCACAGCCCCCTCGATTTTGATCACAACCCACGATGACGATACCAATATCTATCTCACCCTCTATTGCCGCAGACTCAATAAAGAAGTCCAGATCATAAGCCGCGCCAATCTTGATCGCAGCATCTCCATGCTCCACACAGCCGGAGCCGACCTGGTCTTATCCCTTGCCTCCATGGTCAGCAACAGCGTGATCAACCTTCTGTCTCCGGGCAAGGTGCTGATGATCAATGAAGGCCTGAACATCTTTCGCTCAACCGTCAACGAAAAACTGGCTGGCACCCATCTGCTTGGCAGCGGCATCCGAAGCGAAACCCACTGCAGCGTGGTGGCCATTCGCCAACCAGAGGGCGAACTCTTGATCAATCCCGATCCCAACCATGTCTTCAGCGTGAACGAGGAACTCTTTGTCATAGGCGACTCAGCCGCAGAAAAAGCCTTCCACGAACGCTTCGCCATCTGACTGCTCCTCCACAAGGCTTGTTTACGTCTACCCAGGCCGGAAAAAAAGTTCCCATGAAGAAATCCTCTATGCTGCCTGCCGATGTCGATCTTTTCCGAATCAATCCATCTTTGTCATCCTGAAATACCGTTGTTTTTTATAACAACGGTATACGGCTTCTAGCAAGGATTTGCGCCTTCCTCCCTCCTGATGTTGGTATAATTTTTATAACAACATCAGGAGGGGGGGGCATTCAATATAAAGCCTGTAAAGGCCTTGTGACGCATGTAAAAACATGGCTCCTCTCGCCAATGTTGGCAGATCGTAAAAGCGACACACCCGTTTCGTACCTTTCTCTGGCTTGTCTACTGAGTGTCGTTCAAGAGGTCAGAACTGA
>JAFSVD010000025.1 GCA_017450275.1 Desulfovibrio sp.
TAGCGCAAGTCGATTATGTCAGTTGCATCTCTACTTCCTGCAATCCGATACAGAGACGAGAAAAGCTCCTCCATCCAAACCACGGATAGAGGAGCTTTTGAAATATCTATAGCTGATACAAAAACCATGCCAAGTTGAAGTAGTGCTGTGGCATGGTTTGTGCTTAAGCAAACAGCGTGCCGATATGTTTACGTATGGTATGCCTGTACGAGCAACTACCTTGGCATGCTCACTGCATATAGCATGAAGTGTGCCAGATTGCGCGTAAGGCCTGCGCCCCATACAAGAACTATGCCAAACTAGCGTGCAACTATGGCATAGGAGCTGCATATATAGCATGAACTGTACCAAAACATACGCTAGTATATCGTCAATGGATAGGTTCATGTAAATGGCTGCACGTTCAATTACGTTGACATAGCTTTTGGATTCACTTGTCGCTGTATGCAAAAACGTGCTTGTAACATATGGTAAAGCATGTGATTCAAACCCAAGTGTACGTATATAATACGTATGGCTCTTTTCCTTTTTTGCTGAAAGTGGCATACTGTAAGGGATAGCGGGCAAAAATCACTAGAAGATGTCCGTCTTCTTGCTAAGGATCCCTCCATTGCCAGTCGTATTGCCCAAGCCAAGGAGCGCGGGCAGAAGGCGTACAATGAACGGCTCCGTCTGCAGAAATTGCTTGAGGGAGGTGTGTGTTCAGAACAGATGCGCCAATATTGGCGTGATTTGCCAAAGCGGGCAAAGTGGTTTGTCAACAAAGCGGGCAAGCAAATTGCTTGGAAGCTCCAAAAAGAGCTCGAAAGGATTTTGAGCAAAGAGGAGCAAGCGAAAGCGGCGAATCTTTTGTACGCGGCAAAGAGCCTGTATGGGGAGTGTGTTGCTGGTGTCAGTATTCCCAAAGAATGGATGCAGACGAAGCAAGCAATTGAGGTTGTGGAGGGAACAAACCACACCCTGTTTTCACGCAAGCCGGTGCAAGAGTGGGATGTTTATATTGATGAGACCGGCAAACGGTTTAGCGATGCCGAAGGAGGAGATGAGGGCAGAGTTGTTGCTGTGTGTGTTCGACAGGGATCCAAATTGCCCAATCTTGGATTGTTCCACAGCACCGAAGCCGCACCAAGCACGGTTAAAAAGCATTGCAACGCATTGCTTGAGAGCGACTGTGGTATCCTGGGCTTTCGGCAGACCTCCTTGGGCATCAAGGGCAATGAAGGCTGGCTGCAATGTGTGCGGGAGCTTGTCAAATGGGTGTGGCGTTTGCTGCCTCTCCAGGAAAACGGCAATCCCGTGCGCCTATCGATCCATATTGAACAGCGAAGCAGCTATGGCTCGGATATTGAAACCATGTTCGGGATAAAGATGCTTTTGGCTGAGCTTGAGAAGGAAAATCCCGAGCGAGCCGCGCAGATACGCCTTCTTTCGTGGCAGTTTGAAAACAAAAATGCGCAGATGCTTGCCTGGGCTGATATTGTGAGCTACCTCTGGGGACGATCGGGCAGCAAGGATTTCAAGGATTTTGCAAAGAGCGGTCTTGAAGGCACAAGCCTTGTGATCATGGATGCGGCTCTACTTCGGGTGTGTGAAAAGATTTTTCAGGGAGAGGCACCCAATGAAAGCGAGTGGATTGCTCTCATGATTGATGCCAGCAAGGAGAATACGCTCCAATCCTTTGCCCTTTCGCATTTGAAGAGCCGCTGCCTTGCCGATCCTTCGCTGTGGGAAATCTATGCGCGTGCCATGCAGAACTATCTGCTCGGTAAAACGTATGAGCTCCGTGTGCTTGAACGGATGAGTGTATGGCTTCGCGACATGCAATCCCCAAGTCCTGTGGCGAGTTTCTTCTGGCATATGTCAGAGCTGGCACGCTTCAATCATTTGGGCGACACATGCAGCGATGCCTTTGTGCGAAACGTTGCAGCCCTCGAAGAATTAACCCCGGAAATCGGCACCCTTGATGCCATGGCGCCCTTGCACAAGGCCTTGCATCTGGCGGTTGCTGACAGCAACGCGTTTGCCTTTGCGAGAGCCGAGGCTCGATTGAATCCGTGGAATCCGCTTGCAGGGGGGCATTTAACCGGCAGTGCGATTTGGGATGGGAAGATTTTGAGCAGTCTTGGGCAGTACAGAGCCTTTCAACACGATCGTCTTGGTGCGGCGCATTGCTTTCGCGAGGCGCTTGCGCAATTTGCCTCGATTGCCAGTGTCAATGTTGAAGAGAGCAAGCAGCAGATGGCACAGACAGGCACCTATCTCGCTATTGTCTCCATGGATACCCCGGATTTTCCCGTTGATGATTTGCAAAGCATTATGGAAAAGACCCTTGGGATGAGTGTTTTGCAAGCGCTCAAGGAGGTCGTTGCGAATCCGCTCCAGGTGAGTCGCTATCGCCATTATCTGCTTACGCGCTATCTTGTGTGCAAAGGCAGGCAAGAGGAGAAAGCTCTTTATCTCCGTGGATCAGGCCAATGGTGTCAGCCGGACTTAGGCTTTCAGGTGGGGCATCCCTGGCCACAAATTCAATATTTCAGGTGGCTTTTGACGGATCCGGAGGATAGGGATCTACGGCGTGCCCTGCAAAAGAGTCTGTATCCGGCCAAAGGCGAGGGCGTCATGCCCACTGTCGACTGCATTGTGGCGGCCATTGCCATTTCCATGGGCATCTTGGATCCAAAAAAGGACAGTGTTCGGGCAATGCTTTTGCGTTTGAGTGCCGTACTGCCAGAGGCTGATTGCATACAGCAGATGCTGTATGCAAAACCAGGCGATGCGTATTTGGCAAAGCGTTTGCTGCCCTTTAATTTTTGTTGAGAAACGGTTTTGGGGGCTGATTGCGTCTGACCCAAGATCCGAAAGCATTGGAAAATGCCGGTCGACAAAGACTCCTTCTCTCTTGGGGGAGGGGGTATCCAGAAAACAAGAAGGCTCCGCATTACCGGCGGAGCCTTTTGAGAGAGAAGGGAAGCAAAACTGTCGATGCAGATCCGTGGGCAATGCTTGACATACATTATTTTTGACATATCAATTATAATGTAAGCAAAGGAGGTTTCATGCGCTCAGGCATTGTGTTGAGTCTTTTGGCATGCTTGGTATGGGGGAATGTGAGCTTTGCTGGGGTGATTGCGCAGGAGGGCAGTATTGGCGAGTGGCATTCCCTGGCAGCGGATGAGGAGCGGCTGGCAACGATCAAGAAGATTCGGAAATTGGAGCTCGATATTTTGGAACTGGAGGCCAAGGCGCGTGCGTATACCTCGCAGGGGAAGCAGAGGCCTGTGGCAGGGGAGGGGAGTTCATCGCCTGCCTTGCCTGTTGTGTGTGCTATAGCGACGAATGCTGTGGGTGGGCTTGATGCGCAACTCCAATGGCCTTCTGGGTCACGCCAGTGGGTGCGGGTGCATGAGCGTTTTTCCTTTGGCACCATCACCAGCATATCCCGCAAAGGGGTGGTGGCCAAGCATCATGGACAGCGTATTACCTTGGATTATGTGCCGTAGGAGGGTGGCTTATGGAAGGAGAAAAAGCGCTTCGAGAGCGGCTTGGTCTTTTTGGCGAAGAATACGTGGGTTTTGACCAGGTGTATTCGGGGAAGGTTTTTGTCGCGGGCGACACCGTGCATGTGTCCTCAGAGCTTTTGCTCGAGCCCAATTGCGGGGCGATCGTAGGCTATGCCTGGCAGGCAGGCAAAAAACTGCTGTGGCACAGCCCGCCAGAATTTGCCGAAACCTATAGCCGTTTTGCCACAATAAGCAGGATGGATGAAAACGCCCTGCAGCGAAAGGTTGTGGCCTTGTTTGGGCAGGCGTATCAGATGCACGCCCAGGATATCCACATTATCCATACCGGAACAGCGACACGCATTCTGTTTCGGGTGCTGGGGGACATGCTTCCCTATGCCCTGTGGGATGCGGAAACAGGCGAGCAGACAATGGCTTTGCTCTACAACTATTTTGCCCAGGAGACTGGCTCTTCGGTCTTTACCCCCTATGAGCGGCTCGATGGCCGTATTGTCAATCCCCGCGTTTTGCCAGGTTCGGTCAGAGCTATACGTCTGCACAGTGAGCCCATCCAGTCGCAAAGCGACAAGCCATCGTGTTTTATGACCTTGCGTCTGCTCTATGATGCCACCAGCGCCAAGGGCAGCTTAGGAGAGCGTATTGCGCAGCTCGGCATGACCAGCTATCAGCAAGGCCTTATCCTAGGGCTTGCGCAGAGCCAGGGGCTTATTGTGATCAGCGGGGCAACAGGACACGGGAAATCGACCGTACTCAAACACGTCTTCGAAGGCATGGTCAAGGCTATGCCGGAGAAAGCCTATGTCAGTGTGGAAGATCCTCCGGAATTTGTGATTGAGGGTGTTCGCCAAATCCAGGTAGACAGTTCCGAGGGTGCCTCTCATCTCCGCCAGGAGCGATATCGCGATGCCCTTGCGGGCGCTTTGCGTTCAGATCCCGATGTGCTCATGATCGGTGAAATCCGCTATCCCGAGGCCTGCGAACTCGCTTTATCTGCAGCCCAGACCGGCCACGCTGTGTGGGCAACCCTGCACGCCAACGACAGCTTTGGCATTGTGCAGCGCATGGAAGGGCTGCTCGCTGCGCGGGGCGAGAGGCAGGCGAGGCAGCGTTTGTGCGATCCATTGATCCTCTCTGGTCTTATCCATCAGCGCTTGGTTCCGGTTTTGTGTGAGCAATGCAAAGAGCCCTTGCTCACCCATCCCCTCGATGCCAAGACCATGGCGCGTTTTGCCAAGACATTTCCTGATCTTGCAAGTCTCTGTGTGCGGGGGAAAGGGTGTGCGATGTGCCATGGCCAGGGGGTATCTGCCATGACCTTGTGTGCCGAAGTGGTTCCGGTCGACTCCGCTCTCTGTGCTGCCATGCTCCACGATATCCAGGATGTCCGGACGCAGTGGCATAAGCAGTACGGAACCTGTCTCGATGTCGCGCTTTCCAAGGCGGTCAAAGGCATTTTGGATCCTCGCGATATCGAAAAACGCTTTGGTTTGTCTCTGGAGAATATTAAATATGATAGCTCAAAAATATTCTAATCAGAAGTATCCGTTTTTGGCGAGGCTTTTTTTTACGCCGAGCGTGCGGGCACGGTTGTGGCGAAAACTCGGGGTTTTGCTTTCCCATGGTGTCACGCTTCATCAGGCGCTTGTGCATTTGGAGGAGCAAGCGAGGGAAGAGAAAGCGCTGTATCAGCCGATCATAGCCTCTCTTGTCCGAGCCTTGGGACGCGGAGAATCGATTGCAAAAGCCCTGGATGGTCTTGTGTCTGGCAATGAATGTCTTTTGATCGAAGCGGGATTGGCCGGGGATATATCGCGGGCTTTTTTGGAGGCGAGCGAGAGCTGTAAAGAGGATGTGCGATTGGGAGAAAAGATCCGGCAGGCTGCGGCCTATCCTCTTTTTTTGCTTGTGTTGTTGGCCGCAATCCTTGTCCTCTTTGCCAAGTTGGTGTTTCCTTCGCTCTTTTTGAGCATTGCTCCTGAAGCTCTGACAGGCACAGCGAAAAATTTGTACGAGGTGGTGACAGCTTTTTCCTCGGTGTGGGGGCTTGTGTGTTGTGGGGCAGTGTTCTTTGGATGTATGGCTATTGTCTTTTCCTTTGGACAATTGACCGGGCGGATTCGTCTTTTTTTGGACAAGGTTTTTCCCTGGAACTGCTATCGATTGCGCGTTGGGAGCCGCTGGCTTGTGGGATTTGCCCGACTGCTTGCGTTTGGCGTGCCAGCGAGGATGGTTTTGCAGAAGATCCTTTTGGCCAAATCCACAACCCCCTATCTCTATGAGCGCACTGCAGCGATATTGCGGCGCTTGTCACAAGGGGAAAACGTAGGGCAGGCAATGGTTGGGTGTGGTTTTGATTTTCCGAGTCGCAGGCTTGCGAGCGATTGCGCCTTCTACAGCAGCGTGCCCGATGCCTCGGGCGAGATGGTTTCCATGGCCAAAGAGAGTTTGGTTGAGGTTGAACAGAGCATTGAGCGATCGCTTCGGATTCTGACAAGTCTTGTCTTATGTCTCATTGCTGGCTGCATTGCCTTTCTCTTTCAGGGCTTGTTTGCCCTCGAGACCCAGCTTGGAGGACATTTTTAGTGTCGCGTTTGGGTCAGATCCTTTCACAATCGTCTCTCTCTGGGGAAACAAGGCAGGTGGCATTCGCTGTCCCAAGGCAGAGAAGAGGGGACTTCGACGAACACAGCCTCTCTGCTGTCCTCAGAAGTGCTACCGACGTCGGGGGGGCGAATCAATCCATCGAAAAGCTGCCGTTTCGTGCGTTTCTGCTGATGCATTGTGTCGTCTTCCCATTTCTCGACGTTTTTACAGAGCAGCCCTGGCCACGGTCGGGGCTTTTCTTTTGTCCTGAGCAGGGCAGGGTTTCTTCAAAATGGCACATCTTGGGGGGAAAGACAGTGATACAGACGAGATACAGCTGGCGATGATGGGAGCCTTTGTCACGCAGCAGAATTGACCAGCTCTTGGGAGTCGCGTAGTCTGGATGCTCAACCAAGCATCCTAACGCCGGCTTTTTAGCCGAGCAGCAAAGCCATTTTGAACCAGCAAAAATTGAGGTATTTGATGGCACGACCAAAAAAAGAGAAACAACCTGAACCGTTAGAAAAACAGCTCTGGAGTGCAGCTGATAAGTTGCGGAAAAATATTGATGCGGCGGAATACAAGCATGTTGTCTTAGGCCTTATATTTCTCAAATATATTTCTGAATCCTTTGAGGCACTCCATTCTGTTATCGCAAAGCACGAAGGCGAATACGAGTTTGCTGATCCCGAAGATATTGATGAATATATCGGCAAAAACATCTTTTTCGTCCCAGAGAATGCCCGTTGGTCGTACCTTCAATCCAAGGCTCGATTGCCTGAGATCGGTAAATTGATTGACGCTGCTATGGAGGCCATAGAGGAAAGAAATCCTTCATTGAAGAACGTGCTTCCCAAGGTGTATGCCAAAGAAAACCTTGATCCTGCTTCGCTTGGAGGCTTAATAGACCTTATTGCCAATGTCGCTCTTTCCGAAAATGCTTCGCAGAGTGCGGATATTCTTGGCCACGTCTTTGAATATTTTCTTGGTGAATTTGCTCTGTCCGAAGGCAAAAAAGGCGGACAGTTTTACACGCCGAGAAGTATTGTTGAATTGCTTGTTGCCATGCTTGAGCCGTACAAGGGGCGGGTCATGGATCCCTGCTGTGGTTCAGGTGGAATGTTTGTGCAGAGCGAAAAGTTTGTGAAAGAACATCAGGGCATGGTGAACGACATTTCGATTTACGGCCAGGAAAGCAATCAGACAACATGGCGTCTTGCCAAGATGAACCTTGCCATTCGCGCAATCGAAAGCAGCCAGATCAAGTGGAACAGCGAGGGATCGTTCTTGAACGATGCCCTCAAAGATGTCCGTGCCGACTTTATTCTTGCGAATCCGCCCTTCAACGACTCGGATTGGAGTGGTGATCAGTTGGAAAAGGATGCCCGTTGGCAGTTTGGCAGGCCTCCGGCAAGCAATGCCAATTTTGCGTGGCTTCAGCATTTTTTCTTTCACTTGGCTCCGAACGGCTATGCGGGGATAGTGCTTGCCAAAGGGGCGCTGACCAGCAAAAGCAGTGGTGAAGGGGAAATCAGAAGGCATATGATTGCAGGCTTTCAAGGGGAAGAGACGAGGAAGCAGGGAACTTTTCTTGAAAACCAGGAATCAGCGAAGGCAAACGTTCGAGGAAACTGCATCGATTGCATTGTCAATCTCCCCGCAAAGCTCTTTCTCAACACGCAGATACCCGCTGCTCTTTGGTTTTTAGCCAAAAACAGAGGCGAAACCGACAAGTACCGCGACAGAACGAACGAAATACTCTTCATTGATGCACGGAACATGGGGGAGCTGATCAACCGCCGCACCCGCATTTTGACGCAGGACGATATCAAGAAAATTGCCGATACCTATCACGCCTGGCGCAATAAGGACGGCAAGTACGAAGACGTCAAGGGTTTCTGCGCTGCAGTGTCTTTGGATCGGGTCAAGGAACTCGACTACGTGCTGACCCCTGGTCGGTACGTGGGTTTGCCTGACGAGGAGGATGACTTTGATTTCAAGGAGCGGTTTGAGGCACTGAAGGCTGAGCTTGCTGCAGAGCTGGAGGAGGAGAAGAAGGCGAATGAGGCAATAGCGGAAGCCTTGGGGAAGGTGGTGTATGAAGATAAGTGAAGTAATTGAACTTATTAGCGGTGGAACACCTAATACAAAAAAACAAGAATATTGGAATGGAAATATCCCGTGGCTTTCTGTTGCTGATTTTAATAATAATAATAAATTTGTATATACTTCATCTAAATTTATTACAAAAGAAGGTTATAGTAATTGTAATACAAATATGCTTAATAAAGGAGACATAATAATATCAGCAAGGGGAACCGTAGGTGTATCTGCGATACTAGGAAGACCAATGGCTTTTAATCAATCTTGTTATGGCATACGAGGAATTGAAAAGGTATCTGACACTGATTATATTTATTATTATTTAAAATATATAGTAAATGAAATTATACAAAATTCATATGGTGCTGTTTTTGATACAATAACAACAAAAACTTTTGATAATATAGATATTAATTTACCATCACTTGATACTCAAAAAAAAATTACATTTATTCTTAACTCTTTTGATGATAAAATCGACGTCCTCTATCGACAAAACGCCACTCTCGAAAAAATGGCAGAAACATTGTTTCGGCAATGGTTTATTGTTGAGGCAAAAGATGATTGGGAGGATGTTAAATTAGGAGATTTTTTTTCGATAAAAACAGGAAAAAAAGATGCCAATTATGCCGTGGAAAATGGATCCTATCCCTTTTTTACCTGTTCCCAAAAAATATTTTCTGCACCAGACTTTAGCTTTGAAGGTTCTGCAATATTATTGGCAGGAAATGGTGACTTTAATATAAAAAGATATACAGGTAAGTTTGAAGCATATCAAAGAACATATGTATTAATTCCGTATGATACAGAATTTTATAATTTTTTATATATTTTAATGAAATATTATTTATTGGATATAACTGACGGACATAGAGGTAGTGTTGTTAATTTTATAACAAAAGGAATGATAGAAAATTTCAAGTTCTACATTCCAAAAGCTGATTATAATAATAAGTTAAAAATTTTTAATGATTTATATAAAAAAGTTGATGATAATACATATCAAATATCTACCCTCGAACGTCTCCGCGACACACTCCTCCCCAAGCTCATGAGCGGCGAGATCCGCGTTCAATGCGATGAGGAAGCTCTATGAACGAATCCGACATAGAACGTGCAACAATAGATCTGCTCAAATCGCAGGGCTATAGATATCTTGCGGGATCAGAAGCTAATTTGTACCGCACATCAACCAAGGATGTTGTACTCAAAGAGATCCTTATCCAAGCCGTAGATCGCCTGAATCCTTCAGCATCCGAACAAGTGCGCTTAGATGCTGTCAAGAAAGCCGTATCACTGGATCCTTTGGATCTCACGTACGCGAATTCTGTCTTTCATGGCATGCTTACATCGGGCATTCAGGTCAACTATCAAAAAGACGGTGCAGAAAGAGGGGAACTTATCTCCTTGGTAGATTTTGAGCATCCCGAAGAAAACGACTTTCTTGCTGTCAATCAGTTTGTTGTCACAACGGACACAAGTATCAAGCGGGCAGATATTGTTCTTTTTGTCAATGGTCTTCCTTTTGCTGTGATCGAACTCAAGAATCCTTTGGATGCGAGTGCCACGCTTGAAGCTGCGTGGAACCAGCTTCAGACATATAAGGCTGAGATTCCGCTTCTCTTTGTCTACAATGCTGTGCTTGCCATTTCAGACGGCATGCTGGCTCGCGCAGGATCTCTCACTGCCGATATATCACGATTTCTGCCATGGAAAACACCTGAAGCTGCAAGCGAAGGACAGCTTGAATCGCTTATCAATGGGCTTTTCAATCCAAAAACCATCCTTGACCTTATTCGCTTTTTTATCGTTTTTGAACGCCATAAACATGTTGATGGCAGCGGTCAAATCAGTGTTCAGCTCATCAAAAAGATCGCGGCCTATCACCAATATTATGCTGTGAACAAAGCCATAGCCTCGACAGTCAAAGCTTCGACCATGAAAGGCAAGGATCATGGACGGGGCGGCGTCATCTGGCATACGCAAGGCAGTGGCAAATCGCTTTCTATGGTCTTTTATTCCGCAAAGATCGCACGAGCCAAGGAAATGCAGAATCCAACGATCCTTGTTCTGACGGATAGAAACGATCTTGACGACCAGCTCTTTGGAACGTTTGCTTCTGCCTCGCAGCTGCTCAGGCAGGAGCCAAAGCAGGCAAAAAACAGGGAAGACCTGAAAGACTTGCTCAAGACGGCTTCAGGCGGAATCGTTTTTTCGACAATACAGAAATTCCAGGCAGAAGATGACACCTTTGAATGCCTGACAGAGCGGACAAATGTCGTTGTTATTGCGGATGAAGCCCACAGAACGCAATACGGCTTTAAACCGAGAACGCTTATTCAACGCTCTGAGGATACGGCGCGTGGGGTTAAAACCGTCTATGGTTTTGCCAAATACCTTCGGGATGCCCTGCCGAACGCCACATTTTTGGGTTTTACAGGAACCCCAATAGAAGGTGAGGATATCAATACCCCTGCCGTATTTGGCGAGTATATTGATATATACGACGTATCGCGGGCAATCGAAGACGGCGCGACTGTGCCGATATACTACACAAGCAGGCTGGTAAAACTCGACATCACAGGTGAAGGGAAAAAACTGATCGAGGAATTTGATGGCGAAATGGACAGGAAGGAGGAGGAAAATCCGGATATCATCAGAAAACGCAATGCCGGATTAGCGTTGTTGGTGGGGAATGAGGAGAGGCTGGAGCTGATTGCAAAAGATATTGTTGAACATTTTGAAGAAAGACTTGCTGTGCTTGACGGCAAAGCTCTGGTTGTTTGCTTGTCGCGCCCCATGGCAGCTGCTTTGTACAAGAAAATACTTTCCGTACGACCTGCCTGGCATAGCGACGATGTCCACACAGGAGCCATAAAACTCATCATAACAGCGAATTCCTCTGACGGACCCGAGCTTTCCAAATTCCACACAACTAAGGAAGAGCGGTCAATCTTGGCTGAACGCATGAAGAATCCGTCGGATCCACTCAAAATGGCCGTTGTATGCGATATGTGGCTGACCGGGTTTGACGCACCCTGCCTTCATACAATGTATATCGACAAGCCTCTCAAGGGGCATACCCTGATGCAGGCTATTGCCCGCGTCAATCGGGTTTTTGGTGATAAACCTGGCGGACTGCTTGTTGATTATCTGGGCATAGCAGCTGATCTTAAACAAGCTCTGGCCTTTTATGGGAATGCCGGAGGCAAAGGCGACCTTGCGCAAACGCAGGAACAGGCACTCAATGTTCTCAAGGAAAAAATCGACGTTCTCAAGGCAATGTTTTTTACGTTTCCCTACGATTCGTACTATACGAGCGAGTCAGGAGCCAAACTCGATATCTTGCGCAGGGCAATGGATTTCGTGCTTGGCCTGGAAAACGGCAAGGACAGGTTTTTCAAGGCTGTAGCAGAAGCTGTGGCGGCCTATGCACTGTCTGTTCCGTTGCCCGAAGCGTTAGCCTGCAAGGACGATATTGATTTTTTTCAGGCTGTAAAGGTCTGCTTCTTGAAGCTTGATGAAAGTGTATCGGGAGATGATTCTGGAATACAAAAGAAGATTGTTGAGGAAAAGGTTAAGCAAATAATAGACAAAGCCCTCGTTTCAAAAGGAATTATCGACATTTTTTCTGTAACAGGAATTAAAAGGCCAGATATTTCCATCCTTTCAGATGAATTCTTGATGGAAGTAAGAAATATCCCATACAAAAATCTTGCGCTTGAAGCCTTAAAAAAGATACTCGCCGATGAGATTCAGGTTAGGTCAAAAATAAACTTTGTGAAAAGCAAAAAGCTTCTTGAATCGTTGCAGACTGCCCTGAAAAAGTACCATATGAAAGCTGTTACAGCAGTAGAGGTTATTGAAGAGCTTATTGCACTTGGAAAAGAACTTTGCGAATCAGACAAAGAAGCCAAAGAATTAGGTTTGACGGAATATGAATATGCTTTCTATTCAGCTATTGCCGATAATCAGTCTGCAATGGACGTTATGGGAAAAGATAAGCTACGAGAGCTTGCAACAGTTTTGACCTACCAAGTGAAAGAAAATACAACGATCGACTGGATGATAAAAGAAAATGTAAGAGCAAATTTAAGGGTAATTATAAAGCGTGTTTTACGGAAATATGGCTATCCTCCTGATATGCAAAAGCTTGCTACTGAAATTGTCGTAAAACAGGCAGAGATGCTTGCCAACGAAATCAGGTGACTGCCTGCAGGCAAATTGGTGCTTTTTCCAGGCGATACATTATGCGCATAGTCAGCCGTTCCTTGCTCCGATAGCTGATACAGCGTTTCTTCGTCAAAATGCAGAGCGTCCAACCGTAAGCCCCAGGGAACATTTGAATTTTCCACGCCTGATCCATGTTCGTGGTCTCTCATAATCGGCGTTTTTTCTTTTGTTCGAGGCTTAGATTTTGGCTGTTTTGTTTTAACGGGATTTTCACGTATTCTTGACTTCTTACTCACCAAGCAACCCACTGTAGTACTCAGCCATATCTGCGTATATAATCTCTTCGTTGCAGCGTGCCCCAGCTCGTTTTCTGGCATCTTTCCATGGGCGTTCTGCATGCGTCAGCAGAACCAGATAGTCTGAAGTTTTTTCGCCATATGTTCCAAGAATTGCATCGATTGATTCCTTTTCGTTGTCCTGCAGGTTCGAGGAATCTCCGAAGCGGAAATGCGATTCAATGGCATACAGAACCGTTAGCCCACGCTTCTATACGAGATGCGAACAGTGGGGTGTCCTCCCACACAAGATGCCATGCCTGAGCATAGTACACAAGCTTCTCGAGTTTGATGGCCGTTGTCTGCCCGAGGCGTTCAAGTATGTATTGCGCGACATCAAATACTGTTGCCATCATCGCCTCCAATGTCTGCTCTCATTACCAGAAAGAGGCTTTTATCAAGGCGGTGGAAAAAATGCAAAGATGGCAAAGCGTTCATCGAGACAGACATGCCCGTTGTCATTTGTACAGAGAGGCCAGATTGCCTATATCGTCCGATCGCTCTTTGGTCTTCTTCTCTTGGGGCAGGGATGGCAGCAGAGAAGGCTCTTTCGTCTTCTCGGCTTTATCGCCGCTGGGACACGCGTTTTCCTCTGAGCGAACTTGGCACAAAGTCGCAATGCCCCAGTCGCTTGCATACCAACGCTTCTTTTTGTTCATCCATGCCCCAAGCTGGGTCAGCACAGGATCCTCAACAGACGGACTTTTTTCAAGGATCTTCCCGTCTTTGATGCGGGCACGATAGGCAAGAAACAAGGTATGCAGGCGGCCAAAGAGGCTGTCGAGTTCCCGGGAATCCGGTAAAACAAGCTGGAGCTGGTAGGCCAAGCGGATTCGCAACCAGGAATGGAGGGTGGGATTGGCGTAGAAGGTGCGTCCGCGAATGATTCTGCCCTTAAAAGAGATAGTCACATCGCCTTCAATCTGCGTTTGCAGATCTCTGAAGTCGACCCGCTCAAAACGCTCAGGCCGAACTCCTCGTTCCACATACGTCCCGCCCTCAGACGAGCGTGGCCGCTCATAGCCTGTTGTACTCGTTGCATAGCCGGTGCCGGCCAACTTTTTGATGAGATCCGTGGTCTGTTTCGGATCTTCCGTTGTCATAAAAAGCTTGACCTTGCAGTTGGAGACAATCTGCTCAGCCGCTGCTTGCGAGGCTCGCTGGATGCCGGCAAAATCCTGGCTGGCTACGGTGACCGCCATCCCCAGCCCCCGTCCCTGGGTTAAAAGAATCTCAAAGCCCGGTGTCTCAATGGCTGCGTATTCATCCACGATAATGCCAAAGGGGATCTTGGAGGCGGTGGGTAAGGATCCCAAAACCGTGGCAACATCTCCCTGCACCCGTGTTCCCAGTCCCACTGCGCAGGCGTTGCGAACCGAGGCCAGGCAAATCTGACCCAAGCAGCGCAATTCCTTGGGATCTTTGTCCATTGAAGGAATCAGGGTGACCAGGATGCGGCGGTTGGTGATCACATCAACCGCATCGACCTCGCCGTGGGAAACCCGGAATATGCGGCCATAGTTGTCGACAAGCAGGGACAGGGCTCGTCCAAAATACGCCCTGGCGTAGGCGTACTGTTCAAAAAAATGTTTTTGCTGATGGGCGCAATCTCTGCTGGGATCCCAGCCAACTGTAGAGAGGGCAGCAACCAGAGCCAGATGCGCGGTCTCGCTATAGCACTGTTCCCTGGCCAAGGCATCGATCTTCTGGACATCCATGAGGTAGGCTCTGATTGTCTCAATCGACAAGACTTCGAGCCCCATGTCCCTGCGTTCAACCAAGACAAAGAGCAGGCCGGAAATAAGGGTTTGGGCTGTGCTGGCAAAAATGCTTCCGCCCCCGGGATCCGCAGGCATCAGGGCAAACAAAAGCTGGGTGAGGGAATTGGCATCGCCAACAGCAAAGGGGTTTTGGGTATTGGTTTGTCTGTTTGCCGCTGCCTGCGTCTGTCCGTTTTTTTCCGCCATGTAGTTGATCAGCAAGAAATCGTCGTCCCTGCCCAGCATCCGCGCCATTGTCCACAGCTGCACTCCCAATTTGGGTGCGGCTTTAGGATCCACGTAGATCACACCGCTGCCCATGGCCAGGTAGTTGCAGCACAGCGAAACCAAGGTCTCGGTTTTGCCAGACCCTGTGGTGCCTAAAACCAGCATATGGGTGAGCATATCCTCGGCGCTGATCCATAATTGGGCATTGTCTTCTCCAAGGCTGTTGCCCAGATAGAGCATACCTGAGGCCTTGGTGTAGCCGCCGCCGGGTTTGGGGCTGTTGTAATCAAGGCCCCCATGGTCTTTGGGCATGCGCATGGGCAGATGCGCGTGCACACCCTCATGCCAACGGAGAGCGGCACAGCAGGCATAGACACAAAGCCAGAGTGGCCACAGTCCTGGATGCAGCCACAGTCCTCCCAAACACGCAACGGCGATGAAGGAAAATCCCAGACGCCCGGTAATGCCGCACAAGGTTCGGCTTACGGGGCTTGTGATATCCCGAAGAAAACGCTCCTTGCGCACTTCTTGCTGCTCGTGCAGTCCATAGAGCGATCTCACAATCCTCTGCCTCCCATTTTCCCCTCTTCCCAGGTGATCCAGCCTTCGCTGGCAAGCGCTCGCGCAAGGCCTCGAATGGCCTCAAGCACAAAGACCTGGTTTTGCGGCACATTTATGCCCTCAAAGTCGGGATCACGCGCCAGGATGCATTCGGCCTGATAATGCGCCCAAGGTCCTGCGCATTCCACCCACACAGTCCGACGCCCCATGGTGTTGAACAGATAGAAAAGCGTTCTGTTGACAGGTCTCAGCCAGATAAATTCCTGAGTACACAAAACACCCTTGCGTTTGGCAAAGGCAAAGAGCGCCAGCATCGCCAGATAGGCATAGCGGTTGTGGGCTTTCAGGCAGGAGACAATCTCAGGGTGTGTGCGTAACGCCAAAAGCTCTTTTGAAAGTTGCGGAAGGTGTATCGTACATCGTGGTTTGGCTGGTTTTGCCTTGACGACAAAGGGCGGGTGCCATGAACAATGCCAGCCTTGCGCTTGTGTTGGTCCTTGAAATCCCCGATTGAGCGATGCCAGAAGATGGTGAGCCTCGTCCTTGGCATCCAATCCAAAGCAGCAAAAAGCCACAGCCAGAACCCGCATATAGCCTGGCAGCTCCTCCCACTGCCACAAAGGCCCCATCTGTGCCTGGAAGATGGCTCGACACCGGTTTGTGTCAAAGGAGCACCGTGCCTTGCCCTGCAAAATCGGCGATTGCAGGTTGGCAAGGCCGTCGCTGCCCACAAGCCAGGATTCTGGCACAGGCTCATTGCTGCCCTGTTTCCGCAAAAGCCCGTGCATCGCGGCAAATTGAATAGGCTGCCTGGCGCACATCCAAGGCCCATGATCCACATCCTCCAGCAAGAGCGATCGTCCCCACGAAAGAATGGGGAGAAGGGCTGGATTGTGCTTGGCGTTTGTCCGCAGCACATCCTCCATACTCAAGGTTTTTGCATAGCGTTCCCTGGGAGAGGCTTGCCACAAAAAAACGGTTGTGCCGCAGAGAACCAAGCCAAGCACAGAGGCTGTGATCCAGCTGGCCTGATCCACGATCTCGAGAATATCCCCCATTGTCTGGGCATTCTTGATTGCATCGAGCCACGACGCATCCGCAAGTCCCAAGACCACCTGGCATTGGATCAGCATCCTTGCCCAATCAACCAGCAAAGCCTGCAGCGCATCAGCAAAGAGCAGGGAGGAAAGGGCTACACACAGACACAGAGCGAGCAGTGGCATACTTACCCCGCGAGAAGCCGCGACACGTGCTTTCTGATACGGGCGGCATAGTTCATGGCGCGTTCAGGGGTGTGGGAGTGGTAGTGGCCAATGGCTTTCCAGGTGCGTCCTCCTCGATCGATCTCGCCCGCTAAAATGTGCGCGCCACAGAAGACATTGTCGATCGGATTGAGCAAGACCTCAGGATCCAAAGCCCATTTTTGCAGCCACCATCGATTGATCTGCATAAGCCCCACATCAAAATTGCGGTGTGTACGTTGGGCATAGCGGATCAGCTTCAAGGCTTTTTCCTCGTTTTGTGGCCAATAGTCTTTGCCGGCAATATTGATAGCCAAGGGGTGCAGATCCGATTCCTGCATGGCGATGGCCTTGAGCAAAAGCCCAGGGATCCCAAAATGTTTGCCAACATGGGCAAAGAGCTTGTCAAAATGGTGTGTTTTTGCCCACCCAAGGCCTGGATGCGTAAGCGCAACCAGACAGACAATTCCTAATCCAAGCCATTTCATCCACCTCTTCATGCTTTTTCTCCCTTTTTTGCCTTGGCATGGTGCACAAGCAAACGTCAAAAAAAGCCCTGGTTCAGGCATCGATGCCTGAACCAGGGATACCATTACGGACCGACAAAGGTGACGCTTCTGCTATCTCCGTTGCAGGCCGTTAAAATGCTGGAAGGATTGACCACAGACCGCTCTGTTCTATCGAACAAGACCGTATCGTCCACAGACACCGATTTCCACGATGTTGTTGAGAGACTGGCAAGGGTTCGACAGGCAGCAACAGGCAGATTTTCCAGAGCAATACTATAGGTTGTGCTGGAAGGAGCGCTCACTGTGATTGTGCCCCACGGCGAGGTCATCGTATCGCCTTTCAGCAAACTGTGCGGCACAGCACCGGATTCCACCAAGAGCGTATTCGAAATGTCTGTATAGCTGTTATGCCCATAGATCTGCTCGATATTGGCTCTGAGCATCTCTATGCCCTGCATAACCTGTTGTTCCTCATTGCGCTCCTTGACATTGGCGTAGTTCACAGCAACCCCTGCAATCACACCAATCATGATCGCGAGACTCAACAAGACTTCGGTTAAACTCATACACATCTCCTTTGTTGATACACAAAAGCACTGATCCCCACAAAAACGCTAAACCATCCTTTTCCCTCCCTTTGTACTCTATTTGATGCATCAAAATGAATATCGCGGCCTCACGCGCAAAAAAGGGTGGGTTGCGCTGTATTATTTATGATACGTCACAAATAATACAAGTCAAGGGAAAATTGTGTTTTGGGTCGGGGAGAAGGGGATTTGAAAAGAACCCGCAAGCAGGCAAAGAGCGTGTTTTGCCTGCTTGTGGGGACTACGCTTCGTCTTGGCTGGCACACAGTGTTGCGTATCGGGGGGCTTGGAGGGCAATGGGGGTTGGATGGTTGCGCCTGATCCAGCCAGGCATATAGGCTGCTTGGGCTTTGTCCATCCCAAGACCCGCTCCTCGCTCCGTATATCGGCGTCCTGTGAACATCATGGGGCGTCCTTCTATGTTCTCTACTCCCTCCATAGCAAGAGGAAAGGCTCCTGGGGTGTTTTTGGGAACAAGGAGTTTTGGCCAGGTATTTGTGCAGTCAACCTCCATGCCCCACAGGCTTTTCCCAAGCGGTGCACTCTCTGCCTTGGCTGGCAAGCCGAGGGCGCGGGTTCTGTCTCCGCCAAGCCGCATACGGGCAAGGAGCTGAGCGAGGGGCACGGTTTTGGTGGAAGAGACGAGGGAGCCATCCTCCTTTATGCTCAGGTTTTTTGAGGTATGCGCCCGCACAAAGAGGGCGCCGGCAAGACGGGTTGGACACATGCTTGCGCGTTTTGTCGCGGCGATGACTTCGGTTTCGTAGAGGCAGCCGTCCTTGGCGGATCTGGTGCTGTCTGTGAGCATGACGCCATAGCGTGCGTTGAGATAGCTCGATTCAATGACCTGCAAATCCTCGGAAACCCAGGGGAAGAGGACACGCTCTTCTTCGATGAGAAAGGGCGTGCTTCGCAGGCAATGGGAAAAGAGTTCTTCAACTTCCTTGTAGGAGGCATGGACATCGCGCATGCCAAGCAGGGCAACAGCTGGTGGGACGAGCGCAAAGAAGGGGATATGGCAGGGCACATAGGGATGGGTGCGTGCCACAAAGCCCAGCGGAAAATCACCGCAGTGGATATCGCTTTGCAGGGTAAGGTGGACGGCAAGGGCGTGCCAGCTCATGACGTTACCTCCTCCCGAGCGCTTTGCAGTGGTAGCGGGCAAAGGTGAGCGCTTGTTCGGTCACGCGACGGGCAAGGATCAAGCGGGGCAGATCCTCGGTGATGGTGCGCAGATCCGGCAAAGCCTTTATGTCTCTGTGCTTGGTGGTCAGCAGGGCAAGGGAAGGGGATGTGAGCATGTCGATGAGGATTTCTTCGACTTTTTCTCCGTATTTCGCTTGTGTCTTTTGATTGATGGACAGTAAAAAGACGCTCAAGGCGTAGAAGCCGTTTTCCGCCAAGACGCCCAAAGCCTTGGTGATGACGTTTTCCTTGTCCTTGGGATCCAGGGAGTCGGCTTCGGCCATTTGAAAGCCGTAGTCCGCGCAGATCGATTCCAGATTGATGAGAGTGGCCATGGATTATTCCCCTTTGGGCTGAGTGAGAAAGCGGACGCGTCCAAAGCCACGCGTATTCATGCCCCCCATGCCAAGGCTGGCGCAGGCTGCAAGGGATTTTCCGAGAAGCGCTTTGATCCCGTCAACGGATATGTCGCCGCGGCAGCGGTAGGTGTCGATGGCAATGTGAAAGGCCAGAAGCGTGGCAGAGGGAATGGCCTCATAGGTAAAGAGCGCTCCGCTCGAGGCAGCCCCTGTTGTGGGATCGATCCGCACAGAGGTGCGAACTTCGAGGTTGCTGTTGACGATTTCGCTAAAAAGCCAGTCGGGCGCAATGGCGAGCTGGTTGACGAGTTTGTCGGCAGAGCCAAGGGGCAGGGCGAGATTGGGGTTTTTCAGCGTGCGGCAGGGCAGATAGAGCCAGCCGAGATTGAGGCGCGCTTGTTGCACCCCTTTTGGTTTGGCCACATCGAAATTGACCAAGAGTTCCTCTTTGCCCGGAACCTCATCCAAGGGGAAGCCGTTTTGTGCCATGACCGAGGGGCAGGTTACCCAGACAGGGCCTGCCATGCTGCGCACAGGGAAGGCGAGAATATGGCCGTCGTAGAAGCGCAAAAGCCCTATGGCGCTTTTCCCGTTTGCGGTGGTTGCGGCATAGCCAAAGAGAGTGCAGATGGGGCATTGGCCACAATCGCCTTTGTCGCAGGCTTTTTGGCCTTCGGGAAGATTCCACGAGGCATAGCAACGCACGACACCAGCAAGGCTTGAGCCTGGAACTTTGGGCAAGCCTGACCCAGCATCGCGGACAATAGTGTTGTCAACCCGGCCAAGGCGGTATCCACCGGCACCTACGTGCAGCGGGTCAAGGGTCAGGGCGAGATAGGTACTCATGGGTTTTCTCCTGTGACAGGGCTTTCGAGAAAATCAAACCATTCAAACAAATCAAAGAGCGTTCCGTCCAGAGCAGCCTGCTCAATGCGATGCAAAAGCGGTTCAGAGAGAGCAATCTCATCCAGCGCGTTATACACAATATCGTGAAGCATCTTGGTGAAGATGGGGCTTTTGTCTTCTCCACCCCAGTCCCCATGGAGGCGAGCCACAAGCTCAAGCATATTTTTACGCTGGCTCTGTGCCTTGGCAGCAAAGAGCGGGGCAAAGTGCTGCCACTGGTTGAGCTCTTCCAGGGGATAGGGTCTGGGACCCGCCTTTTTTGGCATCATAAAATGCGGACGTCTGCCGTTTTCATACCGAATATCATAGCGTCTGGTTGAAGCATCCAGAACTTCAAAGTCAAAGGTCGATGGCCGAATGCCATAGAGAGTGCCTTCTTGTGCCTCGGTCAGAGGGACAGAGCGACCCTGTTCATCGACAAACCAGGTGTGGTAGGGATCCTTCCTTCCGTTCGGAAGCGTGGTGGAAAGCGTCCAGGTGACGGTGCGGCCATCGGCTTTGTTCCACGTGAGGCTTGTTGTTCCCTGCGGATCATTTTTTTTGCTCGTAAGCTTCCACCACTCCCTTGGGCAGGATGTGGCGTATTCGCGAAAGCGTCTGGCTGCATCCATGGCAATATAGAGGGGGGCTTTGTGGTAGAAGACACTCGCTGAAAGATGGAGAGGCAGAATGTGGCGAACCTGGTTGAAGATTTGCTCATAGTGTTGTGCGACGCTTTGGAGGAACGCAAGGGCGCGTTGGGAGGGCACAAGCAACTGGAATGTCCCAGCATCGCAGGTTAAGGGCACAAAGGGTATTTTTTGTTCGTTTGCCAGCGCAAAGACTGAGCGCATAAAGGCGCGTGTTTCTTCCCATATGCGAGCCATGCGGGAGGGGGCTGGATGCTGGCGAAGTCCCCATCGAATAATGGCCTGCGCCTGCATTCGTTCTTCCTGGGCATTGGTGGGATCGTGCAGCGTGCCCTCAAAAACCATGTTCTCGATCCAGCGTCGCTGATAGTGCCCTTCCTCGGCATCGCAGCACCAGCCATCCGCTTCGCCGCCGTAGTATTTTGTTCCAAAGACGTCCTCTTTGGATCTTTTGAAGAGGGTATCGAGGACGGTTCCGGTTCCTTTTCCTTTCTCGTCATGGACATCGCCTTCACGCACACGCTTCCAGGCAGCGATAACCTCTTTTTCGAGCGAATCCCAGTCCTTGGGCAGCGGAGAGAGCAGGGAGGAAAAGAGGCTGTTGTCGTAGAGGGGATCCAGGGGAATAACCCCTTGCACCAGAGCTAGGCGAGAGTCTTTTCCTTCCTCGTCGACGGTTGCTGTGCCCTGTTCATCGGCATCGAGCATATTCCAGAAATCAGGAATATCGGGAATGCGAGACAGGCCAAAGGCTTCTTTACCGAAGTTGGAAAAGTCTGTGGCATCCCCCATGCGCAGCGATCGGATGACATTGCCGCCAATGTCGCGGATTTCCTGGCAGGCAGGGCAGCAAGAGCTTGTTTCCTCTCCCCCTGTGCGGGAGGGTGTCAGCGGAATGGGGCGCAGCCCACAGCGGGGGCATATCTGTTGCGGACGCGTTGTCTGCCAGGCTTTTTGCCAAACACGTGTATCGTTGCTTGGCATGCTGCTGATTATATCCGCAAAGGGTTCCTTCCAGGATTTGAGCATATCCGTAAGCCGCAAGCCTGACGGGGTGATCTGCAGCTTCCAGGGCAATTCCCCTTGAAAATGACCGCCGTTGCACAGATTGTCGATGCTTTGGCAAAGGGATGCGAAAACCTGTTGGGCTTTGTCAGAGGCAATGCTTTGGAGATCAGGCACGAGAAAGCAGATGCCTTGATTGTCTCGATAGATCTCATTGCCGATGGCAAGGCTTTCTTCCACAAGGGTTTTCAGTTCGCAGCACAATTGGTGCAACACGGCTCTTTTGCCCACAATGTCGAAAGATCGCACGTTGCGGGAAAGATAGGTCGCATCGTCAAAGCGCACAGCGAGCAGAGCTAAGCGTTGTTTGGCATGGGTGAGCTTGCCCTTTTCAAAAACAGTGTCCCACGAGCCGGCAAGGAGGTAGGAGGCGACCAAGGCCTTGCAAATCGAGGCTGTGGCGTAGCTGTGTTGCCAGAGGGAGACATCGTTATTGGGAAGGCGGGTTTCGGCAAGATGGCGTTTGCCATAGTGTTTGAGAATCTTGATGAGTTCACGGCGTTTGGTAACGAGGGTCTCGGTATCCCAGGAGGCAGCGTTTTCTGCCCACACAAGCAGCTCGTTGGCTAAATCCTCGGCATCTTTGGCAATGGATTCGCTTGAGATCGATACCTCGCTGCCGCCCAAAGGCCGCGCAAGAACAAGCGTTTCACCCTGTTTTGAATCCTCTGTGGTTTCGTTGCCCTTGGTAAACTGCGAATCCGCCGTGTCGGCGTACATGGCGCAATAGAGAAGCGGATGCTCTTTTTCGTTGTCAAAACAGTGTCTGCAGAGAAAGGAATGGAGATCTCTCCCAAGGTAGTGGTGCAGGCCAAGGAGGCTCCCCAGGGTGGAAACAGAGCCGTTTTGGTCTGTATACCAGGGAATGCGTTGCCAAAGAACGCGTTGGAGGTCGGGAAGTGGTTCGTTTTCAAGGCGTTCTTGCAAGGCCGAAGAGGTGGCATCCTTGAATTTTTTTTTGGTTTCCTCGTCTGTGACATCGGCGAGAAAGGCAACGGTGTGCAAGGCAGACAAAGGCCACTTTCCTTCGCATTGTTTTGTGGCATTCCCCACAAAACGCCAGTGCAATTTGCCGATATCGTGCAGAAGCATCATGATTTCGGCCTGAAGGATGCTTGGTTTCACAGCATTCATGCCCGACTCTCCCTTGCCGCATACAGGGTCAGCAATTGTTTGGAAAAGGTCTCAAAGGTTCGGTCTTCTTCTTTGAGCAGCCACTGGTTTTGTTTTTGCCCTGCTTTCGAAGCCGCATTGGCTTGGGCGTTTTTTCGTTGATTGAAAAGCGCAACAATTCTTGTGTAACAGCTTTGTCTGTCTTTGAGCATTTTGCCTGAGCAATCGGGCAGGAGGGCTTTGATTCGTTTATTGGTAAAAATCTGGTCGTTGCCCTCCAAGGGCAGAAGATTGCCATCGGCATCGAGCATAACCTGCCAGGCCGCATCCGCGGTTTTTTCCTGGAACTGGTCGGATTGTGCCTTAGGTGTCTCCATTCCGCCAATGGCGGCATTGGCTGTTTTGATGGCAACGCGTCCCCAGCCAGCACTCGATTTTGCCGACAGACCGCCGCATTCCAAAAGAAAGTGCAAGGCAGTAAGAAATGTTTGGATATGTTCGCTTGTTAGGGGCGGTCTGGCAGGGAGATTGGTCAGAAGAAAGAAGAGGGTGCCTGTTTTTCCCGGCAGCAAGACCTCGTATTTGATGGGATTGGTGCCGGCACCTGTTTTGAGATCCTGCGGATTGATTACTTCCAAGCCCAGCTTTCCTTCAAAGTAGAGCGGATAGCAGTAGAGAAGACCCTGTTGCCCTGTGTCCCCATCGATTGAGCCAAACAAGAGGCGCGTTATCTCGTTGTCGGCAAGAGTCTTGTTCGCCATGCAATAGGCCCAGTGCAGGAGGCCTTTGATGCCTGAGGCTGAAAGAAAGGGGATATCAAAGACACGGTGTCTGCGGAGGGGATTTTCCGTGGGGTAGAAGGAGAGATCGTCCCTGCTGTACCAGGGAGAGAGAAGGGTGACATCGACCTTTATCAGCACACAGCCGTCTGGGAGATCGTCAAGGAGAGATGGACTGGGTGCAGCAAAGTCTTCCCAATTGCCTTTGGATACTATTCGTTCTTTGACAATGCCGGGGAAGCCGCGAATAGGTGTATTGTTCCGTGAGGCATTTTCACCGTCTTTGGCAAGGGAGGCGAGGGATTGTTTGGTTATGCCGGCTTTGCCCTCTTTAAAAGGAGCAAGGACATTGAGCATTTCACCGGCAAAGGTCCATGCATCTTTGCGGGGGTTCTCGTCGATGTGTTTGGGATCATATTTGCAGGCCTCTTCCCAGTCATCGGCCGCAGCGAGAAATTCAAACGATGTTGCGCTCATGCCATCCTCCAGGGGCTTTGCAGAAGATCCGCATACCATTGTGGCCATTCGCTTATACCCTTGGTATCGCGTTTGGAGTTGCATTCTCGCCATACAAGACTGTTTCCCGCCATATCGCTATCGCTCAGCACCTTTTTGACCCTATCGAGCACTGTTTCCCGGTCTTTCACAAATTTTTGATACGGAAGGTTTGACGCTGTGGGATAGAAACCCCAGCCGTACATGTATCCCTTGCTGTCGATGGTCAGCGTATAGTTGCAGCCTGAGGCCTCTTCCTTACGTGCTCTATTGCCGAGGCTTCCGCAAAACCAGTGGCGAAGTTCTTGAGAAAAAGGTGAGCGCAGGGCATCGCGGATGCGGTAGCGGATTTCTGCCATGGCTTGTTTTCCGTCGCCTTGAATCTGGCCTTTATAGAAGAAAAAGTCCCGCAGGCTTATGCCGCAGGCAGCCTTGCCAGGGTTTGCCTTTGGCAGGCAGAGGCTTTTCAGGTGTTCAGCCTCATGAGGATCCTTCCAATCCATAAGTCCGCAGCCGTACTGGTCGTAGGCTCCAAGGGTTCCGTAGGTGATCATGAGATAGAGCGCTGTTGTGATTTCCCGGGGAATGGCGAATGTGCCTTCCAGCAGAGGACGGTGGAGCGAGATCGTTATGGTGATGGGACATTGATAGGCTTGCGTGAAATAATAGCGAGGGGATTTGCCATCTGTTGTACGGCGATGATTGGTGAGTTCTGTATACTTTTTTGATTTGGTAATGGGTTGAAACAATTTTTGGCTTGCATCGACAGAAAGGTTGCAAACGCGGGAGAGACCTGTACAGCCAAAGATCTTGCAGAGTGAACAGATCGATTTTCCTTCCTCGTAGATGCAGTTCCGGTCTTCACAGACATCAAAGCCATTGGCGCGTAAAAGAGCCCCTGTCCAAAAGCGAAGGCCTCCAAGGATGGACGTGCTTTTGACACTCTCCATGGTGCCATTGGCTCCGCCAGTCCAGATACCGTACTCATTGGCAGGTCGTAGGGTATATTGCAAGGAAATCTCTGGTATGGGAGTCTCCATAAGCACCTCCTTATAGTCCCTTGTTTAACGATATTCGGTGCAAAAAGCAATTTTTTCGCAGATTGCACACGCTGAAAAAAATAAAAGCCTTTAAAAGAGGACTTCTCATGAGAATTGGGGGCTTTGCAAGAACACGGGGTGGGTTGGACGACACAAAGAATCGGTGATTTTGTGCGGATACCTTGGCTATGGGGCTTTTCCAAGGAAGAGCTTGGGCGATTTATCCAGGGCACGCTATCGGGGGAACAAGAAGAAGCAAGAAAAGCAGAAGTTTGGCAATTCTCCAAGGCACGCTATCGGGAGGGCATCTCTTTTTCGTTCATGGCTTTGCTTCCCACTGGCATAGCTACGGAGCCTCTATGTTGGGAAGCAGCATGTGGACAAGGGCAGAGAGGGCGTCGATTTTTTCCTGTGCCCTGATGCGGTGGGGCATTGTGAGGCTATCTTTGAAGAGCGTTTCCATTGTGTGGTTCAGGGGGCGGGATTGCCACAAAGCGCAGGGTTTCACTATGTTGTGCTTGGGCGTTTTTGGGAAAGAGAGGAGTTCGTGTCTATTTTTGAGGAGCCTAAAAATATTGGTGTCCACACGTATGGGTATACTCTATGTTGTGGAGGGCATGGCGGGGAGGCTCGATTGGGGGATTTGTGAAGGAACTGGACAGGGAGCGATGGGAAAAAGGGGGAGGCAAAAACCATCGCAATTTATTGTTGTGACGAATTTGGTGCAGCTTCTTTTTGAGGGGGAGTTTGGAGGGAAGAGGGTGAAAAAAAGAGAAAAAGCAGCTGGAATTTGCTCCGTAAGTCCTTGCAGATCAAGGCTTTTCCCCCTCGTTTCGCACAAAAGGGCAAAACTGCGTTTTTGTCTTGCCAAGCCTTCTTTTTTGAGGAAGAGGGCGATTTTCGTAGGGTTTAGAATTGAAAATAGATTTAAAGTTCTTTTCCTAATTGAAAGCCCCCGGAATCTGGGTGTTGCAAAAAGTCTTATTGTGGAAAATGGATATCTCGTAAAGGGCTTTTGTTCTCAGTGCTGCCTAAACCCTAGCAACCACGCCACTTTGTGCCCACAAGAAAGAGATTTTTGAGCGGAAATTTCGTCGAAAAAAAAGGTGGGAAAGAAAACGAAAAACTTGAAAATCCGCGTAGAATCTGGCATTTTGGGTCAGCTCTCGCATGAGCCTGCTCCGGACCCGGAGGTTGTGACACTCATTATCCCGATTAATGACCTCAAGAGAGGCCTTGTCTCGCATGAGCCTGCTCCGGACCCGGAGGTTGTGACGATCGAACGGGTTTCATACCAAGCCTTTATAGCTTGGTCTCGCATGAGCCTGCTCCGGACCCGGAGGTTGTGACCCTTAATTAGATGTAAAGAAGTTGAAGTTTATTGTTTCTCGCATGAGCCTGCTCCGGACCCGGAGGTTGTGACTTTCATCTCCGAAGACAAACAAGAAACCGATTTTACCCTCGCATGAGCCTGCTCCGGACCCGGAGGTTGTGACACAACGGCTGCTACTGGACTCACTCGAAGACCACTCGCATGAGCCTGCTCCGGACCCGGAGGTTGTGACCTTCTTCAATTGAAAGATCATCCATATTAACTGTAATATAGCTCGCATGAGCCTGCTCCGGACCCGGAGGTTGTGACCGGAAAATAACAAAAGATCCTGAGGTTGTGTTGCCACTCGCATGAGCCTGCTCCGGACCCGGAGGTTGTGACAGGGATTACCTTGGCAGTCGAGTATTTGAATGTCTCGCATGAGCCTGCTCCGGACCCGGAGGTTGTGACACACCAGCTGTATGCCAGACACGCTTGACCCCAAAGAGGCTCGCATGAGCCTGCTCCGGACCCGGAGGTTGTGACGCTTCCTGTAGAACTCCCTAACCTTTTCTTCCAGCTCGCATGAGCCTGCTCCGGACCCGGAGGTTGTGACACTCA
>JAFSVD010000026.1 GCA_017450275.1 Desulfovibrio sp.
ACGTTTATCGGTTTGTACAAAGAGCGTACAAACCCTGCCAACGTAGTTCAGATGGCAAAAATGCCATCTGAACTGAGGCTGATTACGAGCAAAAATATCCAACCACCTTAGTGGTGGGATATTTTTGGAGAACCGTAATACGGAACTTCCGTGTGCTTTTTTTTTTGGGACTTTCATGAAGAAGGACACAAAAAAAGCCCTCAAAAGAGGGCTCTTTTTGTCTATATGGCGGAGAGGCGGAGATTCGAACTCCGGGAACGCTATTAACGTTCACACGATTTCCAATCGTGCTCCTTAAACCAACTCGGACACCTCTCCAAGATTGATTTTCCCCTTAAGAACAGAAGCAGTCTACAGCATTTCGGCGTGTTTGGCAAGAGGAAAGGTCTTACGCGTCCTTGTTTTTTTTGTGGTCGTCTTGATCGTCCTTGCGGTGATCTTTCGCAGCCTTGGTAAAGATGTAGAGGCCGCAGGCGAGAAAAAGCGTAATGCCGATGGAGTTGAGGATCTCGTAGGTTTCCATAGCTTGTGGGGTTAGCTTGTTACGCCCATTTGGCTGAATCCACAGTCCGTATAGATCACGGCACCGGTGACAGCACTTGAGAGATCAGAGGCAAGGTAGACAGCGGTGTTGCCCACGTCTTCGGTGGACACATTGCGTTTCAGGGGTGAAGAATCCTGGACGCGGGTGAAGACATCGCGCATGCTGATGACAGCAGAAGCCGCAAGAGTTTTGATGGGACCTGAGCTTATGGCGTTGATGCGTATGCCTTTTGGACCTAAATCGTAGGCAAGATAGCGGACAGAGGCTTCAAGAGCTGCCTTTGCTACTCCCATGACATTGTAGCCGGGAATCACCTTGGTTGAGCCATGGTAGGTCATGGTGATAATGGAGGATCCTTCGTTCATCAAGGGCACAAAGGCTTTGCACAAAGCTGGCAGCGAAAAGGCGGAAATTTCCATGGCCAGCTTGAAGCCATCGCGGGAGACATCCATAAATTGGCCGCGCAGGTCGTCCTTTTTGGCAAAGGCAATGGAGTGGATGAGAATGTCAAAGGTTCCCCATTTCTCCTTGACAAGGGCTTGTGCATCGGCAATTTCCTGATCAGAACACACATCGCATTGAAATGTGAATTCGCCGCCGAGTTCTTCACTGAGGGGAAGTACCCGTTTTTTGATGGCTTCTCCGACATAGTTGAATGCCAGGCGTGCGCCTTCTTTTTTTAAGCACTGCGCAATGCCCCAGGCGATACTTTTATTGTTGGCAAGTCCCATAACAAGGGCTTTTTTCCCTTCAAGCAACATATTGCGGTTCTCCTAAAATATCACGCCACTTGCCGGTCTTTGCACGTATCATACGTTCCTTTCCTCGTGGACAAGCTCGTTTGAGGCATGAGGCAAGGTGGGGTAACCCACCAAAGACAAAAATCAACATTCATGGCATGCCTGCTCGTGAGTGAGAAAATTCCTCACGCGATCGCGATATCTCACTTGAAGGAGTAAAATGGCACAAAAGTGGCATAGGGGATGTTGTAGAGATAGTTGGAAACAGTGTACATTCTGAGGAAGGCCGCCCCGCTGTGGCTGGATAGCCATACCTCTTTTCTCACTTTTTTAAACTATTGTATGAATATCCATAACCATCGTTTTTAGCAAGTAAACGACAGTATTTCCAGGAAATACCTTTTATTTTTCTACTGGCGGTTTTTAGATCAAAAGAATCTCTTTGTCGGACATACAAAGAGCGTACAAACTCTGCCAACGTAGTTCAGATGTCAAAAATGCCATCTGAACTGAGACTGATTACGAGCAAAAATATCAAACCACCTGAGTGGCGTGATATTTTTGGAGAACCGTAATGGATTGGATGTTTTCTCAAACAGCGTCCTCAAAGGATTTGCCCGTGAGGATACTATAGGCTTCACGGTATTTTTGCGCTGTTTTTGCGATGACGTCTTCTGGAAGGGGTGGGGGCGGCGGCTGCTTGTTCCAGGGTTGGGCGGAAAGCCAATCGCGCAAGTATTGTTTGTCAAAGCTTGGCTGTCCTTTGCCTGGGGTATAGTGTTCTTTTGGCCAAAAACGCGATGAATCAGGGGTGAGAACCTCATCGATCAGAAGAAGTTCGTCGCCTATGCGGCCAAATTCAAATTTTGTATCCGCAACAAGGATGCCCCGTTGTTCCGCATGGTCACGTCCTGCTGTATACAGGGTGAGGGAGAGTTTCTCAACCTGTTTTGCCTTGTCTTCACCAAGCAGGGCTGCTGCCTGTGCACGCGTGATATTTTCATCGTGTTCGCCCAATTGCGCCTTGGTCGAAGGGGTGAAGATGGGGTGATCGAGCTTTTGGGATTCAACAAGCGATGGCGGAAGGGTGTGTCCACAGCAGGTGCCGGTTTGTTGATAGGCTTTCCAGCCTGAGCCGGTGATATAGCCGCGGACAATACATTCAATGGGCAGGGGCTCTGCCTTGCGAACAAGAACAGCACGTCCTTCCAATTCCTCCTTCCAGGGAGCGAGCGCCTTGGGAAAATCGGCAACCTCTGTTGCCAGGAGATGATTGGGGACAAGATCTTTGAATTTGTCCATCCAAAAAAGGGTGATCTGGTTGAGAATAACGCCTTTATAGGGGATGGCTTCATTCATGATGACGTCAAAGGCCGACATACGGTCTGTTGTGACAATCAAGAGGGTCTTGGGATCAATTGTATAGATATCGCGGACTTTGCCCCGATTGAGTAAGGGGTAGCTCGTGATGGTTGTTTGGGTCACAGATTTCATCAAGTCTTCAGCACGGATCAAGAGGGCGTGCTGCCTCCTTATAGGTGTCAGATTGCGTTTATGGACGCCTCTTATCGTCTGCGGATTTCAAGCGCACGGGCATGGGCTTCAAGGCCTTCAATGCGGGCGAGGGTGGCCACGGGATTGATGCTGGCCTGCAGGCAGGAACGGGAGGCTGCGATAATGCTTGTCTTCTTACAAAAGGTCTGCACAGACAGCGCCTGGGAAAAACGAGCTGTCCCCATGGTCGGCAGCACATGGTTTGGACCTGCATAATAATCGCCAAGGGGCTCAGGACTGTTGGCACCCATGAAGATGGCTCCAGCATGCTTGATAAAAGGAAGCAGCGACCAGGGGTCGCGGGTATAGAGCTCCAAATGCTCAGGGGCAATGGTATTGGCGATTTCTATGGCCAGACTCATGGATTGCGCTAAAATCACCGCGCCCCAGTCTTCCAAGGATTTTTTGACAATGGCCGCTCTTGGCAGACTGTGCGCCTGCCGTGCGAGTTCACCCGGAAGATCTTCGGCAATGTGGGCATCGGTTGTGATGCAGATGCAGGAAGCCATGGGATCGTGTTCGGCCTGGGAGAGAAGGTCTGCGGCAACAACCGCCAGATCGGCGCTGCCATCGCAGATCACCAGAACCTCACTCGGTCCTGCAATCATATCAATGCCCACTGTCCCCTGGACAAGGCGTTTTGCTGTTGTGACATAGATATTGCCAGGGCCTGCGATCACATCAACCGGGGCTATGGATTCTGTCCCATAGGCCAAGGCGCCGATGCTCCAGGCGCCGCCCACGCGGTAGATTTCCTGAATGTTTAAAATATGAGCTGCAGCGAGAATATGGGGATTGATGGAGCCGTCTTTGCGCGGGGGCGTGCATATCGCGATGCGTTTGACCCCGGCTGTTTGCGCAGGGATGGCGTTCATAAGGAGGGTGGAAATCAAGGGGGTGTTTCCGCCTTGACCTCCTGGCACATAGAGTCCCACCGCATCCACAGGCGTCACCCGTTGTCCGAGGATGGTGCCGTCAGGCCGTGTGGTGAACCAGGAATTTTCTTTTTGGCGTTCGTGGAACGAACGGATGTTGTCCGCAGCCCTGTAGATAATGTCGCGATCCTTGGCTGGAACCTGAGCCGCTTCTAACGAGATCGCATAGTCATCGATGGCAAGGGGCGGGGTAAAGGATTCGCAGTCAAAGGCAATGGTGTAGTCAATGAGGGCTGCATCCCCTTTTGTCTTGACAGAATCAAGAATTTCCCGAACTGCTATCTCGACATCGGCACTTGCTTTGGCGCGATCTTTGAGCCAGAGGGAGGCTGAATCCCAGTCTTGTTTCGTGTTGACACAGATGCTGCGACACGTCATAGTTTTTCCTTAACACGCTCTGCAGGCGCAATTCCGTATGGTGTGTGCCGAAAATGGCCATGTGATTCCTTTCTAAAGGGGCAAAGTATAGTCGAAATAGAGCGTGGTGTCGAGCGTATTTTCCCAGAAAAGCGCGGCTGTATCGGGAGTGCTTGACAGATGCCACCCTCGTACTTACAGCTTACAATAGATTGAGTCTGTGTTTTTTTGGAGTTCGTATGCCACAATACCGCAATCCCTATGACCATGAGGCAAAAGCCGAACAGCTTCCCTTAGAGGATAGCGAGGACAAGCCGTTTTCGGGAAGCAAGCAAGAGAGTGCAACGATGACAAAAGATCGTGAAATAGAGATCGTCGAAGAAAATGAGAACGCTGGTTCCGTCGAAGAACCCGCAAACAAGACGGATCAAGAGGTGTCTGAGCCTGTCAAGGAAGCAGAAGACGACGTTGTGACTGATCAGCCTGCATCCTCTGAGGAGGCTGCCCCCCAAGCCGAAGAGGCGACCGCCTTTGAGGGCAATGTCAACTATTCTGGCTCCCTCTTTCCCCCATCACAGGAAGTGGAAGCGCTCAAGGCGCAGATGGAAGAGATGCGCCTGCGTCAGGCTGCAGAGATGGAGAATTTCAAAAAGCGGCTGGCCAGAGAACAGAACGAGCAGATGCAGTATGCTGCCGAAAAGGTTTTGCGCGATCTTTTGCCCACTTTGGACAATCTCGAGCTGGCCATGCAATACGGCACGACGAACGAGGTCTGCAAGGATCTCCTGCAAGGCGTTGCCATGACCCACAAGCTTTTGCTCGAATGCGTGCAAAAGCACGGTCTCAAGCAGGTTGGGCTTGTGGGCGAGGATTTTGATCCCAATATCCATGAAGCGGTTGGCTTTGAACAGCATACCGACCAGGAACAAGGCAAGGTCGCCCGGGTTTTGCAAGCCGGCTACACCTTGGGGAATCGTTTGCTTCGTCCTGCGAGGGTCATGATTGCGCAGCCAGCCTAAGAGCGTGGATGGCCACAAAAAAACGACGACACGTGTTTTGCGTGTCGTCGTTTTTTTGTGGCCATTTTTTGAGAAAATCGTTCGTATTACCTAAAGTCCTATTTAGAATATTGTCCGATATGTGGGTATGCTTTACATCTCTCGCTATAACTCCTCTGACTTTGCCGAATGGCATGCCAGTACACAGAATGCTCCGAAGGTTTGATTATCAGCCAAGCCCCAGAGGAAGGCAGAAAAAAGTCAAATCTCAAGATATGGCCGATTTCGGCGGTTCAATAAACATCTCGGAGTGTAATATTATACAAGAATGTCTTGTAAAAAAATATTTATAATTAATTGAAGATATTATATCATTTAACTCTTTTTGATTATTACCAGTTACAGTAATAGCCAATATTGAATTTTTTACATTTGAAAATATAAATTTTGCTGGAATATTATCAATAACAGCGTTAATTATATTTAAATTCTCATCAGTATACTCTATGCCATTAAATAAAATTGATTGCCATGCATTAGTTTTTAGCCTATTATTTTCATGTCTTCTGTAATTTTTTTTTGCAATATCATATGCAGATATACCGTTTGTAAAATAAACTTGTATATTAATAGAATTTGTTATATTATGTTGTAAAACAAAACGGCATCCATCTTGTAATTTATTAAAATTCCAATTATTAGATGCATTTACAATAACATAGATATAAGCTCTTCAACAATTATATTCTTTTGATAACGAAATTGTTGATGTAAAAATAATAATAAAAAAATATAACAAAATAAATTTTTTTTCATAAATACACCGTATTTATACAGTAAATGAAATAAGGTTTTTCACACAACTTTTTCTAGAGATATTACAGATACCTGAATCCGTCAGCCGTTGGATCAAAAGGACAGGATTTTCAGCTGAAGTCCACGAACGACGGGGGGAGTATGGAGATTCAAGAAAATCCGAAGATGCACCAAATCGAAAATTCCTTAGCGTTCCAAATTTGGGGAAATAAAAAATAAGGATGGCTCACCACCCAAGAAGCCAGCTCCTAAGCCACGGGCAGAAAACGGGAATGAAGCTGCCCCTGAAGGGAATTCTACGCCTCAAGGAGCCTCTACGACCGAGGCAAGGGGCGATATTACCATTCAGAGTGTAATACGAAGTTGGAAAGGCGATCAATCAGGATTTATTTAGCCTTGCTGCAGAATAAAGAAGATTCCAAACAGTTCTCGACGACCTTTTGTAAAATCTTATTTGGAATATATGAGATGTCAGTTTTTCAAGGGCGGGAAGTAGCGTCGTTTTTGGCTGCACCCACAGGCTATGGGAGGCAGTGTCGTGTTTTTTGTTCCTCATCAATGATCGCAGGTGGGATATTTTGTAAAGGGAATGATCAAACGCAATTCTTCCTTATTTTTGAAGATATTGCATAAGCAAAAGAATGGTGAGATCCGTTATCTGCGTCCTTTTTGCAAAACCGGGGTGATTTGGTCGAGGATATGGTGGGCGCATTCTTGCACGAGGGCGCTTTCCGCTTCCACAAAGGCTTCGTAGCCAGCATGGGGAAGGGCTTTTTTGGCTGAAAACACACCATTGGCCAGGGTATGGTTGCTTGTGGTTTCAACCAGCGTCCATTGTGTGGACAGCATAGCCCGCTTTCCATCGCCGTCAAAGGAGACGATATCGAGCAGAAGCGTGTAGGTGGCTTGCGCATCAGAGGCCAAGGGCAAGACGGCGATGTTTTTGGCGAGCAGGGGTTCGAAGCATTCCGCATAGACCATGCGGCGTATGCCGTCGCCGAGCGGTTCTGCCCAGACATTGAGGGAATCCACCTTGAGGGTCACGGGGTTGGCGCTTCGAACAACGATGGAGTCGCGTTCAAGATATTGCGGGATAGCAACCCGGGCAATGCGCAGGGTGGTTTTAGGCAGCCGGTTCACATTGGTCAGAAGTTCCCGTGGCGCAAAGGTATAATAGGCTGTTGGCTGGCTACGCCCGCAGGCGCACAGGGAAAGCACAAGGAGGAGCAGAAAAAGGCTTCGAAACATAGTTACCGTCTTTGTTTGCCTTTGAGAAGGGCTTCAGGGTTTCTGTTCAGCATTTCGGCAAGATTGTGGAGGGATCGGGCAGCTTCGGCGGATTCTTTGAACAGACGCCGTATATCCTGCATGACAGGGGCGTTGACAGCAAAAAGCTGTTCAGCAACAGAGGATATACGTTTCAACCGTTCGCTTGTTTGGGAGAGATTCTGCATGGTGCTTTCAAGCGATCCCAGGAGTGTGGGGAGTTCCCGGTGGATGATCGTTGAGATAGATTGCACATTGGCAAGGCTTGCTTCGGCTGAGCGTTTGATGGGACTGTCTGTCAGCGCTGTCTGGATGGTTGTGAGTGTTTGATTGAAGGTGTCAAAGGTTTTGTGGAAGGAGGCAATAGCTTGATTGAGCTCAGTCCCATCGCCAAGAGCCTTATCGAGGCTGCCCAAGATTTTATTGAGATTGAGGGCGATTTGCTGCATGGGCAGGGATTTAATCGATTTTTGCAGGGTGTCGATGGGCGATGGCATAGTGGGAATATTATTGGGGGAAATGGGCTTTGGGATATCGGCTGAGGAATCGTTGGCGATTTTGTGGTAATCGAGCTCAATACGGTATTGGCCTGTGACGAGATTTTGGATTTGCAGGCTTGCCAGCAAGCCGTTTTGCACCATGTGTTTGATGATGTTTTCGTGTTCCGCTTCGCTGAATTTTTCTCCCGATAATCCAACGATGCTGGTTTCATCGAGTTGGATATAGACAGGAATGGTGATCGTGGAGGATTGCTGGTCGTAGACCATATTGATCTTTGTCACTTTGCCAAGTGGCACGCCGCGAAACACCACAGGCGCCCCAACAGAGAGGCCGCTGACAGAGCCTTTGAAGTAGAGGACATATTCGGTGGACTCCTTCCCAAAGCCTCCGCCGCTTAAGGTCAGAAGAGCAAGAAGAAAGAGGGCAATGCCTCCCAGGGTAAAGGCTCCGATTGCGATCTTGGTATGAGAAGATGCCATAATTGAGCAGGCAGATGAGTCTGCCATCCTCCTTGCGAAGAATTGAGGGGTGTTTACGGGCGCACCATTTTTTGCGCCTGGCCGCGGGTGAGAAAATTGCGGGCAGAAAGGGCGGTGTTGGGATCGTCTTTGAGGAGGCGAGGATCCCCTTGCGCCTGTATGGTGCGGGTCTGATTGTCAAGGAAAATGATCTTTGTGGCAATGGCGAAGATGCTGTCGAGTTCGTGGGAGACAATGAGAAAGGTGGTGTTTAATGCTGTTGCCAATTCCACAATGAGGTCATCGAGATGTCGGGAGGAGACAGGGTCAAGACCGGCTGAGGGTTCATCGAGAAAGAGAATCTTGGGATCGAGAGCCAAAGCGCGGGCAAGGCCTGCCCGTTTGCGCATGCCGCCGCTGATTTCTGAGGGGTAGTAGTCTTCAAAACCCGCAAGGCCGGTTAAGGCGAGTTTGAGCTGCGCCATCTCCCGTATTTCTGCTGCAGAGAGATTGGTGTACTGCTGCAGCGGCAGGGCGACGTTTTCGCCGAGGGTCATGGAACTCCAGAGGGCGCCGCTTTGAAAGAGAATGCCTGTGGTTCGTTTGATCTCTTGCTGGATTTCCGGAGAACTCGCGTAAAAATCGTTGGAGCCGTACCAGATCGATCCGCTCTGCGGTTCTTTGAGGCCAAGCAAGACTCTGAGCAAGGTGCTTTTTCCGCAGCCTGAGCCACCGGTGATGAAAAAGATGTCGTTGGTGTGGACATCAAAGGAGATGCCTTTCATCAAGATAAAACTGCCATAGCCAACAACGAGGTTGCGCACTGCGATGCAGGGAGATTGGCTGTTTGGCACGTTAGACTCCGAGGATGTTGCACACAATAGTGATAATCGCTGTCATGACAATGATGCCGACAATGGCGTGGACAACGGCTGTTGTGGTTGCCTGTCCCACAGCCTGGGCGCTTCTGCCGCAGCGCATGCCTTGGTAGCAGCCTGCAATGGCAATGACAAAGCCAAACATCGTGGCATAGACAAGACCAATGATGCCCTGGGAAACTTTGACCATGGAGCAGGTGGCGTTGATGTATTCCATGGGAGCGATGTTGAGCATGAGGGTGCCTACGAGATAGCCTCCGATGATCCCCATGCAGTCAGCATAGATGGTGAGCAGGGGCACCATGATAATCAAGGCAAGCATCCTTGGCAGCACGAGAAATTCCACAGGAGAAATGCCCAAGGTCGTCAAGGCGTCGATTTCTTCGTTGACCTGCATGGTGCCAAGCAGGGCTGCGTAGGCAGCGCCGATGCGGCCGCTCATGACAATGCCCACCATGATGGCGCCCATCACTCGGAGCATGCCAATGCCAACAAGGCCAGCCACATAGATTTGCACGCCAAATTGCAAGAGTTGCACAGCGCCCACAAAGGCCAAGATCAGGCCAAAGAGCACGTTGGTGATGGAAATAATGGGCAGAGCCTGCACGCTGCACTCGTGGAGCGCCTGGACAAAGTCTTGCTTGCGCATGGTCGCACGCCCCAGCAAAAAATGCCACAGCGCCAACAAGACATCCCCGATAAATTCCAAAAAATCCTTGAAGGCGGGCACCATGTTCAAAACAGCGGAGCCGGTTCGTTCGAAGAGGCCTTCTTCCTTGTGCACCCGTTCAGAGCCTTTCTGCTTCTGCACGGCAAAGCTTAAGGCGAGTAAGCGTTTTAGTCCCTCCTGGAGGTTGTTTTCAAGGGGGAGCTTGCGCTGCTCACTGGTTCGTACTATTGCTACAAGAAGCACAAGAAGACTGGAATCCCAGGTTGTGAGATCGCGCTCGTTCAAGACAATGCCAGCGATGGTGGGATCCTCGATGCGCGCAAGAACGGGTGTGATATCCGGATTGGGCTCATCCCTGTGCCATGTCCCGCCAAGGGTGATGACAAGGCGATTCTGGGTATGGGTGGTGTGGAAAATTTTTTGGGTGGTCATGGCGTTCATGGGGTTAGTGGCTGCTTGATTCAAGGGTATACTACCACTTTTGTACGCCTCCCTGTTTCTTTTTTCAAGAATCAAAGGACGCTTGCCTATGTCGTTAAAAGAGAGTCTGGGACTGAGCCAGGAGCCGCTTTTTTTGCTCGATGGAACGGCGTTTTTGTTCCGTTTTTTCTTTACCGCCCGTGCTATGCAGCGTACGGATGGATTTCCGACCAATATCCTTGTCGGATTGACACGCTTGCTGTTGCGGATTCGGCGCGAAGAACATCCCAAGTATTTTTGTTTTGTGCAAGACGGCCATGGCAAAAATTTTCGGCACGCGATTTTTCCAGACTACAAAGCCAATCGCGAAGCAACGCCTGAAGATTTGGTCAAACAGATCGCGCCAGCAGACGAATTGGTCAAAGCCCTGGGATTTTCGTTGGAAGTGACGCAGAATTTTGAAGCGGACGACTGTCTGGCGAGCATGGCAAAGCACTATGCTGCGAGCATGCCTGTTGTGATCATCAGTGGAGATAAAGATCTTTTGCAGTGCTTGGACACCAATGTCTTTATCTGGAATCTGGCAGCCAAAGAAGAAAAAATCATCACCGCCCAGTCGTTTCGGGAGGAAAACCATATCGAGCCCCATGTTTGGGCGGATGTGCAGGCCTTGATCGGGGATACGGCGGACAATATTCCGGGAGTGCCAGGAATAGGACCCAAGACCGCCTTGAAAATTTTTGCCACCTGTTCTTCTCTGGAAGAGATCCGATCCAATCTCCATGCCTTGCCGCTCAAGATCAGCCAAAAACTCGTCCCGCATCTGGAGGAGATGTTCACCTGGCGATCGCTCACCACACTTTCGCTCGATTATCCCCATATCCCAACGCTTTCTGAGCTGCGTGTTGGCTCTATGGATGGGGAACGTTTGCGGCAGATCGCTGATACCTATGAATTGGTTGCGCTCAAACGGGAAATCGAATTCATGCTTGAGCTGGAAGGAGAGAAACCAAAAGCGGCCAGCAATGTTGTGCCGAAAGAGCCCAAGCAGGCTTTATTGTGCATGGATACGAGCGCATCTCTTCCGCAGGCAGAGGGTGCCAGTGTTTCCTTGATCAGTCCGCCCAAGGGGCTTTTGGCTGTGGCTGTCAAGGGAGCAGATGGGGTGCAAAGCTTTCAGTATGCCGGGGATACTGTGGCCTTTTGGCAGTGGCTGGAAGGAGCAGAAAGGGTGGTTGTCACCGATCTGAAGGCCTGGTTGGCGGATCCGCTCTTTGCGCAGTTCAAAGCGCGGTATAAGGGCAGCTTGTTTGACCTTGGTCTTGCCTGCTATCTTGTGCGGCCTGACGATACGGATTTTTCGTGGCAGCATATGCAAAGCTATTGGGCAGCTGTTCTTGCCGAGGAAGAAAGTGAGCCCGCCCGTGCCTTGCTTTTGGCCGACCATCTCAAAGAGCGTCTTGCTGCCAATGGGGTGCAAAGGCTCTATGACAATCTTGAGATGCCCTTGCGAGAGGTCTTGTTTGCCATGGAGCGCGAAGGCATTGCCATTGATCGCGTGTGTTTTCAGCGCTTTTTGGATGAGGTGCAGAAAGAGCTTGCCGAGTGTACTGAGCGCATCTATGCTGTAACCGGCGAAACCTTCAATATCCGTTCCTCCCAACAGCTCGCCAATATCTTAACCACCAAGCTCAATCTCTCGGTGCAGGGCAAAACCAAGGGCGGTCAGCTCTCAACCAGTCAGCAGAATTTGGAGAAGCTCGTTGGGCAGCATCCGGTGATCGAAGCCATTTTGCACTATCGCAAGCTCGAGAAATTGCGGTCAACGTATTTGGAACCCTTGCCACGGCTTGTCGATGCGAAAAGCCGCATCCATACGACCTTTGACCAGATGGGAACAGCAACAGGCAGGCTCTCGAGCAAGGATCCCAATTTGCAAAATATTCCGGTGCGGGGCGAGATGGGGGAGCGGATGCGCTCTTGTTTTGTGGCTTCAGAGGGCTGTCTTTTGCTTGCCTCTGATTATTCGCAGATAGAACTCCGCATGTTGGCGCATATGTCCCAGGATCCGACCTTGCTTGACGCCTTTCAGAACAACCGAGACATCCACGCCCACACTGCCTCGGTCATCTACGATGTGCCGCTCGATGCGGTCACCAAGGAGCAGCGTCGCAGTGCCAAAACCATCAATTTTGGGCTGATCTATGGCATGGGCGCTGTCAAATTGGCGCAGGAACTCCATGTGACAAGCAATGAAGCCAAGGCCTTTATCACCAACTATTTTGCCAAATTGACCAGGCTCAAGCAATTTTATGAGGAAGTGGTGCACAAGGCCAAGCAGGATGGTTTTGTGGTGACAGTCGGTGGGCGTCGGCGCAATCTACCGGATTTGCTCTCTGCCAACAACCAGTTGAGCGCCCAGGCAGGGCGGCAGGCGATCAATACCGTGATCCAGGGCTCTGCGGCCGATGTCATCAAGATGGCCATGCTCGCTGTGGCAAACGACAGTGAACTCGCAGCCAGAAAGGCCAGGCTCCTTCTCCAGGTGCACGATGAGCTGGTGATGGAGGTGCCGGAAGAGAGTGCGTTGGCGTGCGGAGAGCGGCTTGCCTCGATTATGGAAGGGGTTCGGCCTGAAGGGGAGCCCTTGACGGTTCCCTTGCTGTGTTCGTGGGGGGTTGGCAAAACATGGGCTGAAGCCCATTAGTCAAAATCCGCCATAAGGCTATCGAGATGCAAACACGAGGCGAGCGCGTTGTTGGCGAGGGTGTTTTTCATCTTGACGTAGGCTGCCACAAGCTTGGGCGAAGAGACGCCGGTTTGGATGGAGTTGTGGGTTTCCAGGAAAGCAGCGAGCGTATCGCAGATTTTAATGAGGGCGCCGTCTTTTGGATCGTAGATGTCGGCGTTGTAGGAGGAGTGCAGGGTCGTGAAATCGGGCACTTTTTGGATGATCCCGTTGCTACGCAGGCATTCGCTGAATTCTGAGCCCAGAGAGAGCCCCAGGTAGAAGGCGATTTGGTCAACCAGGGCTTGATGCCCCTCTTTGCGAAGCGGCGTAAAGATGAGGCGTTCCAGAGCGTCTTCTTCGTATTTTTTGATGATGGAGGGCAAATTGGGCACCGAGCTTTTGACGGGCGAGATGATGTCGCGGGTTAAGACCTCTGGCAGATCGTGGAAGAGGCCGCAGAAAAAATTGTTGTTGCATCTGGCTTGGCAGGCCTGGATGGAGAGGCTGTAGAGATAGCTGAAGACCGCAACCAGAAACATATGGCCAAGGACAGCCGTTAGGGGGATGCGGGGAATCCGTGTCCAGCGGATTTGAAAGCGCAGTTGGCCTGCGAGGCTGGCGAGCCTGCCAAGGGCTGTTTTTGGGGCACGGATGGAGGACATGGCGGGCAGATCGACAAAGCGTTCGAGATCCTTTTGAAAAGACGATTCGATCTCATCCATCTCATCGTCAAAAAAATTGAGGGGTCTGATCAGGGAAAATTCCCAGTGCGAGGCAAAAAGATGCGCGGCGTTTAAGATGCGCCTGGCAGGGGTATCGGTTTCTGTGCTTCTGTGCCAAACACACATTCTCTCCCAAAAGCTTTGGGTATCGGCAGAAGAGGGTGGGGCAAAGAAGGGATGGAGCTTGCTGAGCACGTATTCGGTCAGTTGTTCGTAATCCGCCCTGTTTTCTTTGATACGGTAGAAGACCGGTGGTTTGATATCGGTGATGATGAGGCGGTAGAAATAGTCAAAGAGCCCCCCTTCGATAATGTCTCTGGCCAGGGCGATTTGGGTCTTGGAGTCAAGGTGTTCTGCCTGGGTATGCCAGAGAATGCAGGCAATGAGCATTTTGTGCGCCTGCTTGTCGATTTCCATCAGTTCGGTTGGTCTGAGCTTATCGTTCCAGCGAAGCAAAAAAGCGCCGGAAAAAATAAATTGCAACAGGCTTCGTCTGATTCCCTGTGTCATGGCATCCTTCCCTCCTCCATGAGCTGCATAGAAAATTGTGGCCTTGTTGTCAAAGGTCTTGTTTGGGACACGTTTGCGTGGAATTTTTCATTGACAAATACGCCAAGCCCCCGTACAAATGGTGCGCATTCTTCTCTCTTTCTTCCCCGTTGAAGGAGATGACCGTGCTGTAGTGTTTGTGTAGTATCAAGACAATTTAAGGAATTCTGGAGGCAGCGTTTCCTCAACGAGGTCTGTACGCTGAAGTTGTGATGAAGACATTTTCTCCCACACCAAACGATATCAACCATGAATGGTTTGTTGTCGATGCGACCAATCAGGTCTTGGGACGTCTGGCGAGCCAGATCGCCCATCGTCTGCGCGGAAAACATAAACCTGAATTTGCTCCTCATATGGACAATGGCGACTATATTATTGTTGTGAACTGCGACAAGATCGCCGTGACAGGCACGAAGATGCACAACAAGAAATACTATCGCCATTCCGGATGGGTCGGAGGGCTCAAGGAAACAACCCTTGAAGACATGTTGGTGAAAAAGCCGGCGTTTGCTTTGATGAATGCCGTGCGTGGCATGTTGCCGAAGAACAAACTCGGCCGTGCCATGTTGAAAAAGCTGAAGGTGTATCCCGGTTCGGAACACCCCCACACAGCGCAAAAGCCAAAGCCTCTGACTTTGTCGTATTAGGAGAATCGCTATGGGCGAAAAATTTGATTATGGCACCGGCCGCCGCAAAACGGCAACAGCCAGAACGCGTTTGTATGCCGGAACCGGCCTCATTACTGTCAATGGCCGCAACTTTGAAGAGTATTTTCCGAGAAAGACTCTGCAGATGATCATTCGTCAGCCCCTGGTCTTGACCAAGATGCTCGATAAAATCGATGTGAAGGTCAATGTCAGCGGAGGCGGTGTTGCCGGGCAGGCCGAAGCCGTGCGCCATGGTATTTCCCGCGCCTTATTGGAAGTGGATCCCGAACTGCGTCCTATTTTGAAGAAAGCGGGCTTTTTGACACGCGATGCCCGTATGAAGGAACGCAAAAAGTACGGTTTGCGCGCAGCGCGTGCTCGCTTCCAGTATTCAAAGCGTTAATGCTTGGGTGTTTGTGTCTTTTTGGCCGCATTGGATGCGGCCTTCTTTTTTTTCGGATCCGAGACGCCTATGCTGCTTTCCTATTCCTATACGCACAAAAAAACGCAGGCAGGAACAGGCTATTATACGGCCTGTCCTGATGCGCAGTACTCCTTTGAGGAGCTTGTGGAAGAGAGTGCCGAGCGACCCAACGACACCTTTTTGCACAGGCATCTTTTGCAGACCGTGCTTGCCATGCCCCCTGCCCAGCTGCGCAGTCTTTGTGAAAAGGAGAATCGTCCTTTTCAGCCCCTTCTCTATGAGGCCTGTCAGCTGAGAGGGTGTACCGATCTTTTGCCGCATTGTTCCAAGGAATGCCTTCGCCTCTCGCCATTGGGCGAGATACAGGCGCTTTTGACCGATTCGAAGGAGCGGCGCGCTGTCAATGCGTGCATCCAACAAAATCGTGAATACCTTGTGCCCTATACGGATTTGCCAACGCTCTATCCAAAAACGCTTTTGGAGGAGTGGGCAAAGGCTTTTTCCCCAAAGCGTCCGCTTCGATCCTTGGAGGACTTTGCTGGCAAGGATGCTCCCATGCCCTGCAATATCTATCTTGAGGCAACCGATGCCCTGCGTGAGGCGGGTCTTTTGGGGGGCAAGGAGATGCGCCATGAGGCGTCCTTGGCACCTATTGCTTTGCTGCGGGACTGGAAGGTCGATGTGACGGTCAAAAGCCATCGCAATACCTACACTCTTGCTGGCATGGCCAGAGCCTATGGCCGGGGCTTGTCCATTGCCCAGGCGAGGATTTCGCTCAGCATGGAGATCCTTGAGCGGGCGTCGAGCTATGTGTCGGTCGACGATGACCGTGTCTTTGATCGGAAAACGCCCTTGGCCTTGGTGCGAAAGAGTGTGGCTGAGCTTGCTGGCACAGCCTTTGTGGAGCCAAACAGCCTGTCAGGGAGCTCGGTTAAGAGGGATTGCGTATTCACATGGCTAGCAGCCCAAACACCGATGGGCACCAATGTGCTTGTGCCTGCCCAGGCTGTGGTGCTTTTTCCCAATTTCGATGAACCGGATTTGTTTGCAAGCCCCTCCTCAACGGGTCTTGCCTCAGGAGCCACGCTTGCCCAGGCCAAGCTGGCTGCGCTGCTCGAGATTGTGGAGCGGGATGCCGAGGCCAGCATGCCCTCGTCTTGGGAGAAGTGTTTCAGACTGCGGGCAGCAAATCCCCATCTGCAGGCGCTTTTTGATGCGTATCAGGATCAGGGGATTTGCGTCTATGTTCAGGAAAAAACCCAGGAATTTGGCATTCCTGTTTTCCAGGCCTTTGTTCGGATGCGCGATGGGCGGATTGTTGGGGCGCATGCCTGCAAGCTCTCTGCCCAGAATGCGGTCTTGGCAGCTATCACCGAAGTGGCGTGGCCGTTTTCGCCAAGCACGCGTGCTGCCAACCCAACAGCGCCGTATGAAAAGGATGTGCCTGTGCGCCTCTTTGAAGAGCTTCCCACTGTGCATCCAACGTCCTTTGCCCAGGCGCTGGCCTTTGTGGAAGACCGTCTTGCCTGTTTTGGGCTGTGCCCGCTCTATGTGGATCTGAGCCGCGAGGATATGCCCTTTCCGGTTGTGCGGGCGATCATTCCCGGGCTTGATGTGGCGTGTGACCATGATCCCTTGGCAACGCCTTCAAAACGTTTACTCGCTCGGCTTTGCCACGGTCTTGGTGGTGCGTGATGGATGGAGGTTGTATGGTTTTGCGGTGTTTGTTGAGTGTTCTGCTCGTTTTTGTCCAGCTGGGTGTGTGTTTGGCCGCATCCAAGGACGCTGAGCGGCTTGTCCGTCTTGAAAATGGTCTCACCATTTACACGATCAAAGACACCCGTTTTCCCCTTGTGGCAACGCGGCTCTTTGTGAACACAGGCTCATCCCATGAATCCCTGGATCAGGCTGGTATCAGCCACGTGCTTGAGCACATGGTCTTTAAGGGCACAAGCGAGCGTCCCAAAGGCCAGGTTGCCAAAGACGTGGAATCCTTGGGCGGCTATGTCAATGCGGCAACGAGCTTTGACAGAACATGGTATGTGACCGATCTCCCCAAGCAGTATTGGAAGGTGGGCATTGATATTGTCAAGGATATGGCCTTCAACGCCCTCTTAGACGCCAAGGAGCTTGAGCCGGAAAAGGATGTGATTGTCTCTGAACTCCAGGGTGGCGACGATTCCCCGCAGCACAAGCTCTTTGAAGAACTGCAAAAAGCGACGCTCGCCAATACCCCCTATGGGCATCCCATCATTGGTTCTGAAAAGACCATCCGGGCTGTGACCCGGGAATCCTTAGTCGCCTACCGCGACTACTGGTATCAGCCCCAGAATATGGCGCTCTTGGTTGCCGGCGATATCGACCCAGACCAGGTGCTCTCCTATGCCAAAACCTTGTTTACTGATGTGAAAAACACCCATGTTGAGGACGCTTTGCCAGAAGTTGTTCTTGGCAATGCGAAGACAGAACGGGTCGCTGTGCTCGATGGACCCTGGAAGAAGGTCTATCTGGGCTTTGCCTTCCCGGCACCGGCGCTGACGGATTTGCGTTCGGTCGATTTGGATGTGCTTTCGTATCTTTTGGGCGGGGATGCGACGTCGTATTTTTATCGGAAATACAAGTACGAAAAAGAGCTGGTGGACTCCATTACTGTGAACAATATGAGTTTGGCCAGAGCTGGCTTGCTCTCGATCCACGTGCAACTCGATGTCGACAAGGTAGCCCCCTTTTTGACGGCCTTCACAAAGGATTTGGCCACACTCCATGCCGGGCTCTTTAGCAAGGATGAGCTTGCGCGGGCGGTCTTTAATCTGGAAGACAGTTTGAACAAGGCCGGTGAAACCCTCTCTGGTCTTGCTGCCTGGAAAGGCACGGTGGCTTTCCAGCTGGGCGGATCCATTGGCGAACAGAATATCCGCGATCGTTTAGCGGGGATGAATGCCGATCGTATCGCGCAGAGTCTCAAAACCTGGTTTGATCCGAACCATCTCCGTCTGCGGGTGCTTGCGCCCAAGGGCGCGAAGCTCCCCGATTGCGCGGGTATTTTGCAAAGCACGTGGCCTGCAACGCAGAAAGCCCAAACAGGAAAGCCCCAGTATATGGAAGGGGCAGCGGAACGCGTGGATTTGCCCAACAACTGTGTTTTGCTCCTGCGTCCAGACACCCACACCCCCTATATGGCGCTCTCCCTCACCCGTTTTGGCGGCAACGCCTTGCTCGACGCCAAACACCAGGGTCTTGCCCATCTGACAGCAGCGCTTTTGAGCGACGGCGTAGGCTCCATGGATGCGCAGGCATTCGAGGCCTATCTGGCAGCGCGAGCCATTACCATGGATGCCAGCGCGAGCAGACAGCTTTTTACCCTGGCTCTGGAAGGACCTTCCCGCTTTGAAAAGGATATGTATTCCTTGCTGACATTAACCTTAGTCAGCCCGCGCTTTGAGGAGCGGGAGATCGCCCGCGAGATCACAACCATGCGCGCGCTTCTTCGGCAGCGAGAAGATCATCCCATGCGCTATCTCTTTTCCAAGATCAATCCCATGCTCTATCCCAACCATCCCTATGGCTATGATGAATTGGGCTCAGAGGCACTCCTTGCTACCTATACCCAAAAACAGGTCAAGGAGTATTGGGCAAAGCAGACGCAGCAGCCGTGGGTTTTGAGTTGTGTGGGGAGTTTTTCCAGAGAGGCCATCATCGATTTTGCCAAGACCTTGGCGAGCAGACTCACCCAAGCCAAACCCTCTCTGCCTGAGCCGCATTTTGGGACACAATCGCAGCTTGCGCTGCCGCTTCCTGGCAGAGCCCAGGCGCATCTGGTCAAAATATTTCCGAGCGTAGGGCTTGGGCATCCCGATACGCCGGCGCTCATGGTCTTGGCCAATATCCTGTCTGGTCAAAGCGGCGTGCTCTTCACCAATATGCGCGATAAAGAGGGTCTTGGTTATACCGTGACCGCCTTCCAGCGTTCCCTGCCGGCCTCAGGCGCGTTTTTCTTCTATATCGGGACAGTGCCTGAAAAGATTGCCAAGGCCGAAGAAGGTTTTACCCGGGTGATCGCCGATATCTGCCAGCATCCCCGATCCCCTGAAGAGCTCACCAGTGCTGTCAACCGTTTGCTCGGCGACTATATTCGCCAAACGCAGTCGTTATCCTCGAGATCCGAAGAGGCTGGGAAGAACGCGATTTTGGGATTCCCTGTGGATTTTCGGATGCAGCTGATTGAGCGGGCGCGATCGCTCACTCCTGAGATGGTGCGCGATGTGGCAAAGCGGTATTTTGACAAGCAGGCCTATACCGTAACGCTTGGTGCGAAGTGATACAAAAAAGCCCCCGGATGGGGGCTTTTTTGTGCACGGCGTAGGCAGAGAAATGCCACTGTGCGCCCAAATTGGTGGCGATACGGCTCCAAGAGGAACACGAGTCGTGTTTACGACATGAGACACTGGATGCCTAGGGAAGGTTGGTATATGCGTTCTCATTGCAGATGCTATCGAGGAGGGAAAGTCCCAGCGTGAAATTGAGAGCTATCTCTATGTTAAGAGATCCAGCATAGTGTCACTTGCACGCATGTGAAAAGCGCATGAACTTGTCCCATCTCCCAGCAATTGGGTAATAAAAAAAGGCTCCCAAAGAAGCTCTTTGTGATATTAACTGTGTTGTCTTGTTGCTATATAGCTGATTCCACATAGGATGATGGCAAACACGACAATGAATATAATTCCATCGTTAAAAGTCATCTTGCGCTCCCAATTTTTATACTCAAAGACGCGAGGAAGCAAACAATGCTGCCTATAATTCCTCCTATAATATGATCAGGCTGAAACAGTCCTACAACAAGACAGCCGACACTAACCTTTTCTAACCAAGCAGAAAAATGGGCGTTAAGCTCATCGAGCTGTTTTTTATTCATGCCTTTATCCTACACCAGTAACTCGACAAGTTAGGGAAGCGAAGGATTGAGCGGTTCCCTGCCTTTCAAGCCCCCGGCTTTGCCGGGGGTACCTGACTGGACGGAAAAAGCTTACAATTTTTTCCTTTTCAAGATCGCTACGATCTTGCTTAGCGAGCTATGATTGTAGAGAATCTTCTTTTTGTTAGGAGAACCGTAATCGTACACGAAATGCCACGCTATTACGGCTGACGCATTTCCCTTTCTCAACCTCTCGAATTTTGATGTCAAAAAAAGAGTGACGCCTCGTCTTTGGGACGGTTGCGACTTCCCCCCCCACATAGGGGGGGCTTTTTGTGCGCTTGGCATGCGTTTATTCCAATGGGTGTAAGTCCCTAGTCCGGCTAATTCAGGGCAAGGACAAAGCGAAAGGCAAGGTTTGCATCGCGAGGTGCAGGCGAGAGGAAGCCCTTAGCAGTCTCTTGAA
>JAFSVD010000027.1 GCA_017450275.1 Desulfovibrio sp.
ACATGGGATGGCTCAAGACTGCCCGACGTACACGCTGAGCCTGAACTAGCACAGATGCCGGCTCGATCGAGCATAAGCAAAATCGCTTCGCCTTCCACATTCTTGAAGGAGATATTGGTGGTATTGGCCAGTCTGTGCTCGATATCCCCATTAACCTGCGACTGGGGAATGCGTTCAAGCAGTCCCTGCTCTAGGGTGTCGCGCAAAATAGCAACACGCTTTTCGTCATCCATAGCGTCTTCAGCCATGGAACAGGCAAGCCCAAGCCCCACGATATAGGGCACGTTTTCCGTACTTCCGCGCCTGCCGTTTTCCTGATGCCCCCCTCGAAGGAAGGGGCGGAACACAAGGCCCTTGCGCACATAGAGACAGCCAATGCCCTTGGGCGCATGGAGCTTGTGGCCGGAAAGGGAAAGCATATCCACGGGAAGACGCGAGAGATCGATGGGAACTTTCCCTGCTGCCTGCACCGCATCGGTGTGAAAGAGAATGCCGCGCTCCTTGGCCAACGTTGCCATCGCTTCTATGGGAAAAAGGGTGCCTGTCTCGTTGTTGGCATACATGATGGTGACAAGAGCCGTATCCGGAGTCAGAGCTTTGGCATACTCATCCAAATCAATGCGCCCCTTGGTGTCAACACCAAGTTTGGTCACCCGATAGCCCTGCTGCTCCCAGAAGGCGAGCGTATTCAAAATAGCCGGATGCTCCACACAGCTTGTGACAATATGCCTTTTTTCCGGCTGAGTCTGGATCGCAGACCAAATGGCGGTATTGTCGGCCTCTGTGCCCGAGGATGTGATGAGTATTTCCTCAGGAGCCGCATGAAACAGATGGGCTATCTTGGCTCTCGCCTGCGCCACATGCTTTGCCACCTCGCCCCCGAAACGATACATGCTCGAGGGATTGCCGTAGTATGTTGTGAAAAAAGGCAGCATAGCCTCGGTCACCTCAGGCGCAACCTGTGAGGTGGCGTTGTTGTCGAGATAGATCGTATCCATTATGCCTCCACCACGCAAATGCCCGCTTCAACCTGTTCGCCCAACAGCCCTTCGATCTTTTTGCGCACATCCTCCTTGGCCACATCCTCCACGCCCTTGATGGCAAGAGTGACGGTCAGTCCGTCGACATCCACAAGCGATACCTCGGCGTTGTTCGGAAGCATGGGGGGAATCTGGCTTGCAAGGAGTGCCATAATTTTTTGCATACGCTGCACATTGGTCAACAAGGGCTTTTGGCTTTTTGCCGTGGGTACTGTTTTCTTCAGTTCTGCGGCAAGAATCTCGGCAATGGTGTCGCGGCACTCTCCACACGCCCCGCCGGCCTTGGTGTAGTTTGTGACCTCATCAACAGTTGTCAGCCCATTGTCCCGAATCGCTCGAAGAATCTGCGCATCAGTCACACCAAAGCATTTGCACACAAGCTTGCCGATTTCCTGGGCATGGGGGATAGGCGGCTCCCCGCGCCAATTGCGGATAGCAGCCTCCAGCGCCTCCTGCCCCATCACCGAGCAATGCATCTTTTCTCTGGGCAGGCCACCAAGATGCGCCACAATATCCTTGTTGGTCACCTTCAAGGCCTCATCCACATGCAGGCCAATGACAAGGTCGGTCAAGACAGAACTCGACGCAATGGCGCTCGCACAGCCAAAGGTCTCAAAGCCCGCATCCTCGATAATGCCCTGCTCGTTGATCAAAAGATACAGACGCAGTGCATCTCCACACGCCATGCTTCCGACCTCGCCAATCGCGTTGGCATTGGCCACAGGCCCTGCATGGTGGGGGTGCAAAAAATGGTCATGCACCGCTTTGGTATAATCCCACATAGATTCCTCCTTCAGAAATTCCCCTTGCATGGGTAACAAACACCGTAACGATCGCTTTCGCAAAAACTGCCGCAGCACCTGGTCAAAATGGAGCCAGAAAAGACGCGTTGGACACAGGCTCATTCGCGTACAAAAGCTTGGATCATCCAAACACTGCACAAAGGCCAAAGATCCCTCAAGAGAAAGAAAGATCGCTTCCAGGGAAACACTGGAAGGATCCTTGGCCATGGTGTACCCGCCGCCAACGCCCCTCACAGCCCGAAAAATCCCCAAAGGCTTCAGGCTGTGGACAATCTGCTCAAGATACCCAATGGAGATGGATTCCTCTTCGGCCACCTGGCGGAGGGTCACAACATGGGGTGCCTGATTTGCCAGACGGAACAAAAAACGGAGGCCATAGCGTGTGCGCGTGGAAAACCGCATACAAGCCCCTTACTCCTCACTCTGATGGCGACTGCATTCAGGAATGGCGCTCAAGCTGAACGGCGTTTCCTGGTAGACGTAAAAATTCAGCCAATTGGAAAAAAACAGATGCGCGTGCGCCCGCCAGCGCATGGTGGGAATCGAGGACACGTCATCGTCAGGGTAATAGTTGAGCGGAATATGGGGATTCAGCCCCTTCCCCACATCTCTGTGGTATTCCAGATCCAGGGTATCCCTGTCGTATTCCATATGCCCTGTCACAAAGACCTGACTATGATCCCTGTTTTCCACAATGGTTAATCCTGCCTCCCGTGAAGCGGCTAAGATACGCAGATCGGGTACTCGAAGCACATCTTCGGCTCGCACTTCGGTTTTGCGGGAATGGGGCGCGAAGAAAATATCGTCAAAACCCCGGAAAAGCCGGCATTCAGGATGCAGAATATGGTGCTGATAGATGCCGCTGACCTTTTCAGGCAGCATGTATTTGGGCACACCGAAAAAATGGTACAAGGCAGCCTGCGCAGCCCAACAGATATAGAGCGTGGAATAGACATGCCGCCTGGCGTATTCCATGATCCGCACAAGCTCATCCCAATAATCCACCTCCGCATAGGGAAGGTGTTCCACCGGAGCGCCGGTGACAATCATGCCGTCAAAACTGATCGAAGCCATCTCGTCAAAGGTCTTGTAGAAGCGCTCAAGATGCTGCAACGGGGTGTTTTTCGACTCATGCCCAACCGTACGCAGCAAGGTGATATTGACCTGGATGGGGGTATTGCCAAGCAGCCGCAACAGTTGCGTCTCCGTCGCGATCTTCGTTGGCATCAGATTGACAATGGCAATCTCAAGCGGACGAATATCCTGCGTATTGGCGCGTTCATTGGTCATGACAAAGATGTTTTCTTGCTCCAGGGCACGGCGTGCCGGAAGATCAGAGGGAATTTTAATAGGCATTACGGCTCCCAAAGGATTACAAATCCGCTTCGATAATTACCTAGCGTTTTACTAGGTTTTGTCAAGCAAACAAGGACAGGCATTGGTCAACCAATGCCTGTCCGTTTTCTCTTCTTTCTCACACAGCCTTATTTACCAAAAAGAATTTCGGCGTAGTTGGGGAGAGCCCATAAATCATCGGGGATACACAATTCAAGCGCGTCGGCGCTTTGGCGAATTTCCTGCAACAGGGGCAAAACCTGGGCGCAATAACGCTCAGCCATGGTCTGCGCATTGCTGACAGCCTCGATATCTTGGACAAGACCTTCGAGCTTGGCCACCCCATCCTGGAGAAGCCGCAAATTCGCTGTCACTTCCGCGAGCATATCGGTTCGCACATCGAGCCCAAGGTTCTTCATCCGAGAGGCTGTTTCAGCGAGTTCGCCCTGATAGCGCATGGCTGAGGGAAAGATGATGGTCTTGGCCATACGGAGCACGAGCAACGCTTCGGTGTGCACGGTCTTGCAGTATTGGTCGAGATAAATATCCTTCCGTGCCACAAGCTCTGGCTTTCGTAAAATGCCCTGCCGCTCATAGAGCGCAACCACCTCGTCCTTGACCAGTTCAGGCAGTGCTTCCGGCGTATTCTGCAAATCAGGGAGCCCGCGACGACGCGCCTCCTTGTGCCACACCTCGGAATAGCCGTCGCCGTTGAAGATCACCGCGCTGTGTTCTTCAATGACATGGCGGATAAAGGACTGCACAGCATCGTTGAAGGGCTGCCCCTCTTTGAGTTCACGCTCGATCCAGTCAGCGGCAAATTCGAGGGAATCCGCCATCATGGCGTTTAAGGCCGTGATGGAGCTCGCTGCCGACTGACTTGATCCCAGGGCGCGGAATTCAAACCGATTGCCCGTAAAGGCCATGGGGCTTGTCCTGTTGCGATCGCCAGGATCGGTGGGAAGCGGTGGCAAGGTATCCACGCCAACGTTGATGCGTCGCAACTTTTTGTCCGCAGCCCCATCCTGACGACCTGCGCGGAAGGCTTCAAAGACTTCGGTCAGCTGATCCCCCAGGAAAATCGACACAATGGCTGGGGGCGCCTCATGGGCTCCGAGACGATGGTCATTGCTGGCACTGGCAACGGTTGCGCGCAACAATCCCCCGTATTTATGACAGGCTCTGATCATACACGCACAAAAGACCAAGAACTTGGCATTAGCATGCGGGGTCTCGCCGGGATCAAAGAGGCTGCCCAATTCGGCATTCCCCAGCGAATAGTTGACATGCTTGCCCGACCCATTGATGCCTGCAAAGGGTTTTTCGTGTAAAAGACACTTTAAGCCATAGCGTTTGGCCACATTGCGCAAGGTGGCCATGATGAGATGGTTGTGGTCAATGGCCAAATTGCTCGGCTCATAGAGGGGCGCGATTTCATACTGGCTTGGGGCAACTTCGTTGTGCCGTGTTCTGACCGGTACCGCGAGTTTGTAGAGCTCCCGCTCCACCTCCATCATACAAGACAAGACCCGCTGCGGGATGACGCCAAAGTATTGGTCGCTGAATTCCTGCCCCTTGGCGGGTTTTGCGCCAAAAAGCGTTCTGCCGGCAATCTGGAGATCTGGCCTGGCGAAGTTGAAATTGTGGTCAATGAGAAAATATTCCTGTTCAAGACCAGCATAGGAGACAATGGGAAGGTCGGTATGCACGGAAAAAAGCGCCAGCACCCGCTGTGCCTGGCGGTTGACAGCTTGGCCTGAGCGCAAAAGCGGGGTTTTCTTGTCCAGGGCAGCTCCTGTCCACGACAAGAACATGGTCGGGATACACAAAAAGGTGCCGTTGGGGTTTTCCATAATATAGGCAGGACTGGTCACATCCCAGGCTGTATAGCCCCGTGCTTCAAAGGTGGAACGCAGCCCGCCTGAGGGAAACGACGAGGCGTCGGGCTCGCCGCGGATGAGCATGGAACCGGAAAATTCAGCAATGACACCGCCCCGTCCATCAGGCATAATGAAACTGTCGTGTTTTTCAGCGGTCTGTCCTGTGAGGGGATAAAAAATATGGGTAAAATGCGTCGCCCCTTTTTCGATGGCCCAGTCTTTCATCACCGCTGCCACCGTATCCGCAATGGAGGGATCCATGCGTTCCCCAAGGGTTATGGTCTTATGGAGGGATTGATAGACCGCCTTGGGCAATCGCTCGCGCATGACCCGGTCGCTGAACACATTCCGCCCAAAGATATCGGCCGGACTGGTTTCGGCAAAATTAAAGGATGGCTTGCCAACGGTATAGGTTGTAATTGCTTGGATGGCTGCTCGACGAGCGTTGTTCATGCTCATAGAATCTCCTTTAAAGGGGGGGTCTATTGAACCGAAAGGACGTCAATCGTAAAGACGAGTGTTTTTCCGGCCAACTCGTGGTTGGCATCAAGGGTTATTGTCTGATCGTCGAGTTCTGTCAGCGTCACAAACAAAACGCCATTCTCACTGGACAACTGCAGTTTGGTGCCGATTTCAAGGGGAATGCCTTCAGGAACCTGCTCTCGCTCAACCGTAAACACCTGGCGCGGATCATAGTCGCCGTAGGCCTCTTCGGGGGGGATGCAAACAGTGACCGTATCACCGCTCGTTTTCCCAAGGAGCGCGTTCTCAAAGCCCTTGATAACCATGCCCTTGCCCACTTCAAAGGTCAGCGGTTCCCGATCCTTCGATGAATCAAAAACTGTCCCATCCTCAAAGCTTCCGGTATAATGCACCGAAACAGTACTGCCCTTCTCAATTGCTGCCATTAGCCACTCCTGGGTGCCGATGTTGACAAAAGATACACTGCGCCCGTCTTACCCTAAAGCACCAAAGGCCACAAGCCACAAAAACCCCTTGCCAAAGGCGCAGGCATCGACGCTTTTTTCGATCGCTTGACTTTTTTTGCACACCTCTCTATAGGGGAAAAAAGAGCACTGAGTGCAAAAAATCTAAATCTAAATAAATATATACCCAATCACTTCTTATTGTACAAAAAAGGTCATATATGGAAAACTCAATCTCTGCACAGATAAACAGCTCTCTCCATTCGTTAATATGGGCAACCTGTTTTAATTATTGCGCTTTTAATATGCTCTGGGATCCAATGCCGTTAGATTCCTTTCACCATTATACAATAAAACACTATATAATTGAAGGCACAGACTATATTACGGATGACAAATATGACTTTGAATACCACTTCAAAGACATAAAATTACCTCAAGTTTCACTCACCTCGTACCCTAAAAATATCACCATTGAAATATTCAATAATATACCTCAGGTCTTTTTCTTCCTCAGATGGAATCATTTTTCAAAGGCAATATCAGAAATAGATTATCATGGTCTATTGCGACTTGTTCTTTTACGAAATCTTGAAACACAGATACGAGTATCCCATGCACTCGCTCTTAAATTTCCCATTATGAAAAAGCACGCCAATCTTCTTTCTTTCACTGCAGGGAATAATATTTACGATTTAAATTACGCAGTCATGTATGAATTATATGAAAACAAAGAGAACATGTATCGAGATATGCTTATTGCAAATATTCAAAATGCGACAAAAGTTTTCCTCGATATCGCTATGACCCATTACGGTGTGGAAGATGGTGGCATTGACGTGTACATAACCTTCAAACAGACAAGCCCCACCCACTCAGCGATCTTCTTCTCCTCAGGGCTTGAGGGAACCCCCAAGGATCAGATGGTCACCGAAGAGCTGCTCTCCTTCCCAACCGAAGACCTCTTCACCAAGAAAGACGATGTCATAAATGGCGTGCATGATTCGTGGGAAAGACAGTATCCTGTGTTTTACAATCTCGCCAATTCATGAAAAAATTGCAGAGCCATCGACTACAAGGGCACCAAGCATTCCCGTTTTTTCTGTGATCGGGAGACACGAGAAAACAGCCGGATCTGGCTGTTTTCTCGTGTCTCAATAGGCACTCAAAAAACCGTTACCTTGTCCTTGGTGAACCCTTCTTGGACATTCTCTGACTTTGGCTCTCGTCTTCGACAAGGACATTCTTGACAGGTTTGATTCGTCGAGACATCATTCCTTCAATTTTGCCGACAGATTTCAATACCGTATCGATACTAATTGATGGAATTTCGTTATTCTTATTGAGATATCCTTTTAAATATTCAGCAGAGGGATTGTCAATACCAAAGCGCTCACAAAGAAGCCAGGTTATACTTTCCGCCTCAAATTCCATAGAATTTTTACTTAAACTCCCCCTACTTTTCCATATTTTTTCATCAATAGTTCCAAGATGACCACAAAATATATGGCCAAGTTCATGAATAATAGTAGCAAATCTTTCTTTTTGAGATAGCTTACTATTGACCAGAATCTTAAAACTATATCGTACTGTATATTGTATTTCTCTCTTATTATACGTATAACTAAATGTTTCCCTTGTTTTATTTGTAAGCGCCATAGCCTGGCCAGCTAACTGAGATCCAAATTCTTTCCCTTCCAACTTTATTCCATAACTTTTTAAATTATCAACAAGCCTATATTGTTTATCAGGATCTATTTCTCCTTTAGTCACTTTAAAAGGATTTATTATTTCATCAGGAATACTTTTCCCTTCTGTATCTGAGACATCAAAGACAAAATCAACTGGACCAAAATTTCTTAAAATAACTAGTGGCGATGCTCCTGGTTTAACGGTTCTTTCAAATTTCTTTGCCCAATTTTTTGCTGTTTCAACAAACTCACAACCCGGACGTTGAATATACAAAAGAAATGCATTATATGCTGCAATATTTGAAAATTTCTTTACAAATTCAAAAAGTTTTTTATAATCTTTAGTACTCTTAAACATCCCAACTTCATAAAAAAGATCGTCTAATGCTTTACGATCTTTTTCTTCTTGACTCTCTGTGGATACATTCAAAAGGTCAAAAAGGGAGGCTTGTCTTCCATCTCCCATACCCCCTCCTTTCCACGCCGTTCAGGGTGCACACGCTTGCTTGCGAGTATATCCCAAAAAGAGCATACTATACCTCTTTTTACTCAGACGGCTTTGCCCTGGAAACCGACACACGTCAAGGAGTTCGCCATGCCTGCCTCCCTCTCTCCCCATCTGGATACTGTTGACTTCTTTGAGGGGCTCGATCCAAAATCCCTTATTGCTGCGTTTGGCTCTCCGCTCTATGTCTATAACGAACGCATTCTTCGAAACAATCTGCGAACCCTCAAAAACCTCGTCCATCTCCCTGAGTTTGATGTGAATTATTCGGTCAAAGCCAACGCCAATCCGCATCTGTTGCGCATTGTCCGCGAAGAGGGGCTTGTGGTGGATGCCATGAGTCCGGGGGAACTGGCGCTCGATCGCATGGCTGGTTTTCCCAAGGAGTCCATTCTCTACATTTCCAACAACAATTCCCGCGAAGAAATGGCCAATGCCATTGCCCACGGCGTCTTAGTCAGTGTGGACTCCCTCTCGCAGCTCGAACAATACGGAAGCCTCAACCCTGGCGGAAGCGTCATGGTTCGCATGAATCCGGGGATTGGCGATGGCGCAAGCGATAAAGTGATCACAGCGGGCAAGGCCACAAAATTTGGCATCGTCCCTGAAAAACTCGAAAGCGTTTTGGCACTGCTCACCCGCTACAATCTCACCCTGGCCGGCATCAACCAGCATATTGGCTCGCTGTTTATGCACAAAGAGGGCTATCTGAAAGCCTGCGCGGTTTTGCTCAATTTGGCGGAAAAACTGCCCAAGGAACGCTTTGCCAACCTTCGCATCCTCGATTTTGGCGGAGGCTTTGGGATTCCCTACCACAAGCACGCCAGCGAAAGCCCACTCGACATGAAGGCCGTAGGCGAAGAACTGGAAAGCCTCTTGCTCTCCTGGCAACAACGCCATGGCTATCTCGGCCGCTTTCTCGTTGAACCAGGGCGCTATGCCATGGCTGAAGCTGGTGTCCTTTTGGGCACGGTTGTGGCGGTTAAAGACAACGGCATCCATCATTTCACAGGCACAGACATCGGCTTTTCGGTTCTCATGCGCCCGGTTCTCTATGATTCCTACCATGAAATCGAAATCTATCCCCACACAGCCAGCGACCGCGAGGAGCTTGCGCAAACCGTCACCGGCAATATCTGCGAAAGCGGGGACATTCTGGCGAAAAACCGCCTCCTCCCCCGCATGGAAGAAGGGGACATCATCGCCCTGCTCGACGCCGGTGCCTACGGCATGAGCATGTCCTCCAACTATACCCAGCGCTTCCGCCCAGCAGAAATTTGCATCACAGCGGGCGGGGCACGCCTGATTCGCCGACGGGACACCATTGAAACGCTTCTCGCCCCCTATCAAGGCCTTGCCTAAACGCTCCCAAACCCAAGACGCAGCCGGTTTACCATGCAGACAAGCATCTATCAGGATTTCCGCCTTCGCAGTATCTGGAACCTCATTTGGCCGCAGATGGTCAGCATGTATTGTGTTGTGGCCACAGGCATCACGGCTGTATGGACAGCAGGCCACATCAACAGCGACACCCAGGCAGCCCTTGGCATGGTCAACCAGTGCAGCCTCTTTCTCATGGTCATCATCATGGCCTTTTCAAGCGGGGCAACAGCCGCGGTGAGCCAGTCGCTGGGCGCCGACAAAACCACCAGAGCCCAACACTATATCTTTGTGACCATCGCAGCCAGCGCTGTCATTGGTCTTGTGATTGCTGGCATAGGCTATCGGCACGGCCGTTTTTTGCTCACGCTCCTGCAGGTGCCAGAGGCCATTCTCCCCTTGGCTGAAGCCATGTGGGACATCTCCATGCTCGCCCTGCCTGCCCAGCACATCTATGCCGCAACCAGTGTCATCTTCCGCTCAACCCGCATGGTTTTGCCCCAGCTTTGGATCGGGCTTGCTATCAATGCCATCAATGTCGTTCTCTGCCTTGGCCTGGGTCTTGGCTTTTTTGGCATGCCCAATCTGGGCTATGTCGGCCTTCTTGTCGCAACCATTGTTGCCCAAAGCGCAGGCGCCCTGCTCAACTGTCTTGTCCTGATCCTCTCAAACTTTTTTCACCCAACACAGATTCCCTCCTTGCGCTGGATTGTCAGAGGGCTCCCCTACTTGATCCGCGTGGCTGTGCCTGCTGGTCTTGCGAGTTTTGTCTGGCAAACCGGCTATCTCTTTCTCTTTGTCCTTGTGGCCTCGCTCCCAACAGAAGGAGTAACGGCCTTAGCCGGACTTACCGCAGGCCTTCGCATCGAATCCCTGCTCTTTTTGCCGGGCATGGCGGTCAATACCAGCTTAGCCGTGCTTGTTGGCAATTGCCTGGGAGCAGGAATGAAGGACAAAGCCCGGTCGCTCTCCTTTCGCATCACCATCATAACAACCCTGGCGCTCTCCGTGGTTGCGCTCATCATCTGGCCTTTTCGGGAACACATTGCCCAGGAATTTTCCCCTGATCCCGCTACCCAGGCACAAATTATCAACTACCTGACCTACAACCTCATCTCCACCCCCTTCTCCATCGCCAGCACCGTCATGGGGGGCGTGATGGTGGGGGCGGGCGCAACCCACTTCAACCTGCTTGTCTACGGCGGCTGCTCCTGGCTGATCCGCCTGCCTGTTGGCTACCTGCTTGGGCATATCCTGCACTACAACGCCGAAGGCATTTTCTGCGCCATGCTCATATCCCAATGCATTCAGGCAACACTTATGGTCTTTGTCATTCAATACGCCAATTGGACAAAGTATACGCTCAAAAAACACCATCCGTGACCATGCCAGTCCCATGTGGGCTGGGATCAACCTTCTTCTCTCTTTGAATACAAAGGATATCGTGTGCTGACATTTTCTCCGATCACCCTTTCCAATACCAGTACCTATTATGCGTATTGGGATAAAACCCCTTGCCACTCTATTGACTATACCCTCCCCAATCTCTTTGGCTGGCGGGACTATTTTGCTCTGTCCATCGCCGAAAGCCCCAATCTGTATTGGATCCATCAAGAAAAACCAACACCCTGTTTTTGGGCGCCCTTAGGGGCGTGGGAGGATGTGGACTGGGAGGCAGAACTCGCCCTCTTGCCCAAACCGCTCACCATGATCCGCGTGCCAGCTCCTCTCCTCACTGTGCTTGAGCAACGCGTTCCAGCCAAATTGACAGTGGAAGAGGCACGGGGACAATGGGAATACCTCTACCGGCGCAACGACCTCATCGATCTGTCTGGCAAAGCCTTCCATAAGAAAAAGACCCATTGCAGCAATTTTATCCGAACCTATGGGGAACCAGACTATAGACCCATCAACGACGCGATCGTCGAAGATGTGCTCGCGCTCGAAGACGAGTGGTGTCAATGGCATGAATGCGACGCCTCTCCCTCGCTCAGGGCGGAAAACGCCGCCATCAACCAGGTTTTGTCGCACTGGGGCTCCTTCCGCAACCTTTTAGGGGGCGCCCTCTATGTCAACGACAAGATTTGCGCCTTTTCCCTGGGGGAACGTCTGGATGCCACCAGTATCGGCGTGCATTACGAAAAAGGGCTTCTTGGCTATAAGGGCATCTACCAGACCATCAACCGAGAATTTGTTCGGCACACCGATGCTCATATCCTCTCTATCAACCGGGCGCAGGATCTCGATGAAGAGGGGCTCAGACAGGCCAAACTCAGCTACAATCCCTCAGACTTTATCAAAAAATACACCGTGCACTGCAGCTGATTGTCGCTAAGGCGCAGCAGCCACCCGGAGCATGCGAAAACTGCTTCGATTGTGGTCGTCCACAACCATGACGCGATAGCTTCCAGGGGATAACGAAATGCTGGCGATCGCCCCAGGGAGTGTTTTTGCCACCCATTGCCCATCGATATACCAATGCAATATCCCAACATCTGCCTCTGCGTGCGCCATAAGCCCAAGATGCGCCACACCGCCTGCCAAGAAACTGGCATGATAGGTCAGTCCCAATTTAGGTGTCCGGATCGTGGGCGGATTGCCGCTTATCATGGGGCTGCAGGCCGGATCAAAGGGCGGCGGCGGGGGCTTGGGTGTGCCTGCGCGGTCAAAGAGCACAGCCAGTTCGCTTGGCCAAAATGCCCAGACGCGCTCTTCCGCCTCTTCTGTGCTCATCTCCTCGCACAGACGCAGTCCGGTTTTCGTGCTGACGCGAATCTTCCGATAAATCCCTGTGTTTTGGATCGGAGACACGCCTGGAATAAACCAGGTTTGTGTTTTCTCCGCGCATAAACTCGTATCAATATCCCCGGTCTCTCGACAGACGGGGATTTTTTCAACATTGATCCCTGGCCACGGCTCCCTCAATACATCCTCCATGGGCTCTGCCCAGGCGAGAGAACGAGCTATTTCCATAAAAAAGGGCTCGGCAATCCGTGCTCCGACAAAAAGCGGGTTGGGGCTGTTGTCGAAATTGCCCACCCATACCACAAGCACATAGGAGCCTATGCAGCCACACGTCCAGGCATCGCGAAAGCCGTTTGAGGTACCGGTCTTTGAGCGAACAAAGAGCCGTTGTCCCTTGGATCGAACAACTTCTTCTGTCAGCATGCTCAGGGTGAGGAAGCTGGCTTCAGGAGAAAGAAGCTGTTTGCCAAAGGGCTCGGGTTCTGCCTTGAGAAATCGCAAAGGCTTCCAGACCCCCCTGTTGGCGAGCATCGCGTACAGGGCAGCCTCTTCGCGCATCGTGACCTCAGCCCCTCCTAGGACAAGCGCCAATCCATAGTACTCGCGGCTTTTTTGGAGAGAAACGCCTGCGGCCACCAGAAAGTCGTAGAGATCGGGATTGCGCAATCGGGAGGCCAGGGCAATGGCTGGCACATTGCGGCTCATCCGCAAGGCTGTTGTTGCTGAAACAGGCCCCATAAAGCTGTGATCGAAATTTTCCGGATCATAGCCACGAAAACTCTTGGGCGTATCGACCAGAAGTGTCATGGGATGAATCAGCCCCTGCTCCAAGGCCAAGGCATAGATAAAAGGCTTGAGCGTTGAGCCAGGAGAACGTCTGATCTTGGTGCCATCAACCTGCATACGCTGAAAATGAGCGGATCCCACCAGGGCACGAACCTCATGGCTTGGCCAATGCACAAGCAGGGCAGCGCAATTGTGGATACCATAGGCTGTGTGGCGGGCGATAAAGCGCTCAACGCCTCTCTCAAGGAGCTTTTGCTTGGCGCTGTCCAAGGTGGTGACCAGGTTTTGGCCGACATTGCCTGCCAAAACCTCTTCCACAAAATGAGGCGCCAAGAAGGGCAGATCCCGGGTGGTGTGGATATGCAAACGAGGCACTTCGTCGCCGTGGAAGACCTCACGCCGCACCACCTCCATAAAGCGGGGGTTGTCCGCGCTTGGCCTGCGCAAAACAGGATTTTGCGGCACAAGCATGAGGGCTTCTGCTTCCCACTGGGTGAGGCGGGCTGCCTCCGTATGAAAATACACCGCGGCTGCCGCTTCAAGGCCTTCCACATTGCCCCCATAGGGAGCCAAACTGAAATACGCCTCTAAAATCTCCGCTTTGGAGTATTTCCGCTCAAGCACCAAGGCCAAAAAAATCTGCTTCAGCTTGCCAAGCACGTGCTTGGTCTCAACCCCATAGGCCAAGCGTACGGTCTGCATGGTCAAGGTCGAGCCCCCCATTCGGCGCCCGCCACCAAGCATGGTGACCAACGATCGCAGGATCGCAAAGACATTGACGCCAGGATGGTACCAAAAAAAACGATCTTCGTAGGCCACCACCTTGTCCAAGGCCCAGGCAGGCAGACGCACAAGATCCATCCGCAGCCGGTACTTCTCATCCTTGGTCAAGGTCATGCGCAGGCATTTGCCCTCACGATCCCTGACAATGGTCGAAAAATCCCGTCCCTCCAAAGGATGGGGAAGCGGAACCAGGCCAAGACTCCACCACAAAACAACGAGCACGCACCCAGCGAAGAGCCCGAGTAGGCGCTTTTTGCCGATTTGTCCGAGCATTGCTCACCCATAAACGCCCCTGCATCCCAAGAGTCAGGGCGATCTAATTCCGAAGCTCAGCCTTGATTTCTCGAAGAGCAACGCACGCTTTTTGAATTCCAAGCGTGCACGCTTTCTTTAAAAACTTCACAGCTTTTACAACATCAGCTTTACAAGTCTTATTTTCAGAAAAAAGCAATCCAAGCTTATAAAACGCTTCTGGATATTCCTTTTTCGCAGCCTTCATTAAAAGCTTTTTTGCTTTTTCATAATCTTTTTCAACACCATCACCCGAATAATACAAAACGCCCAATTCATATACAGCTTGAATGCTTCCAAGATCCGCTGCTCTCGTTAAATACTTCAACGAAATCGAGGGACTTTTTTTGACACCTAAACCTTTCTTGTACATGGTTGAAAGCATATACATGGCATCAGCATTTCCGAGTTCTACTCCCTTTATAAAATATTTTAAAGCTGTTGTTATGTTAACGTTATTAAATTCCTTATCATAATGCATCATGCCCAGTATGAAGTACGCTTCAGAAGAGCCTAATTTCGATGCTTTTTCAAAGCATTCTTTGGCAAGATCATTGCTATTATTATACAAACTAGAATTTAAATATTCTAACCCCAAGTTAAAGATCGATGCAACATTCCCCAGCTCCGCCCCTTTCTTAAAGCAAAACAAGGCCTTGCTGTGATCAATCTCTGTGGATAAACCCTTAGAATAAATAATTCCAAGATTTTGATACCCTTCATCGACGCCAAATTCTATGGCTCTTTCATACAATTTTTTTGCTTTCTTATAATTCCTATCAACGCCATACCCGTAAAAATAGAGATCCCCCAATATGCATGTCGCTTCTGGATGTTGTAATTGAACACATTTTTCAAGGACTACAGCTGCATTCTCATATGCCTTCGGATCTGACTCAGCTATCTGCAAATACTCATTAGCTCTTTCAAATAATTCATCAATATCTTCTCCATTTATATTATCAATTTTTGCTTTTTCTCTAAAAGTATGAATTTTACACTTCATAGACAACTCTTTTTCTTATGAAATTGTTAAACAAAACACCCTCTCTCAGAAGGCCACGGAATCTTGTTTACCAAAAAGAGGATTGTGCGGCAAGTCCACTTGCCGCACAATCCTCAATCAAAATCCATCCTGCTCTTCCTACTCCACCACAATTCTGCCCTGCTTGCTCATCCCGTGGAAGGCTGGCTCATACATGGCCTCTCCATGGGCTTGTGGCACGACAAAATCGCCCCGTGTTGTTGCACGCAAACGATAGGTGAAGCAGCGCTCATCGGGGGTGAGATCCACGAAGAAAATCCCCCGATCTTCTCTGCGCTCATAGCGCACAAGCCCTTCTGGGCTTTCTTCCTGCTCTTTTTCCAAAACAGGCTCAAGTCCTCCGGGCACAAGATCCACCAAGACCACGTTGCGGACGTATTTGCCAGGGGTTCGTGCGCACACTCGTGCCCGCACAACATCGCCGAGGCTTGCCTTTTGAACCACATTGCCCGCTTCATCCTGCAATGTCTTTGTCACTTCAATGGCATCGCTCTTCTTGGGCGCTTCGGGCTTTGTGTCAAAGCCATCTTCGCTCAGATGGGCATAGAGCGTCCCATCATCCGCCCCTGTCATGACAAAACGACGGCATCCGGGCGCATCAACCACATGCAAGGAGTCCATGGTCTGTTCGGCAAAAAGCCCTTCAAAGCCTGGCGCATACGCTGCGCACGACACCCGAATCTGCCCCATGGTTCCGAACCCGCCACGCAGGGCAGCAACAAGAGCCCGACTTGCCATGGCGGCATCGAGGGTCGTGGTATTGGGAGAAAAGGCGGCATCCTGTACCGCTGCCAGCATCTCTTGGCGTTGGGTCGCATCGCTTGTCGGCATTTGGATGAGGGCATTCAAGGATCTGGCAACAGTCGTACTCAGATAGGCATCCTCGGTTCGTGTCACAATGCTCTGCGGCATAAGCGTCACAGCCCGTTTGCGCATCCTGAGCGTGGCATAACTTTCCGCCAACAAGCTCGCCAAAACATCCCGTTCCCAGCCCCGGACATTGTTTTTGAACCAATCTTCAAGCGTATTCAGCTGACTGGTCATGATGCGGCCATCGCGCACCAAGACCCAGGCTGCATAGAGTTTGACACGGCCATCGTTCACGCCCTGGGGCGTTCTCCCCACCATATCCTCCAAAAATCCCATAATCTGCTCGCGCAGATCCTGTGGCGGCGTGAGTCCGTGTTCCTGCAGGCATATGAGAAAATCGCCGGCATAGGCCGTGATAAAGGGATCGCTCTCAGGAAAATCAGCCCACAGCGCCACGCCATCGTAGCGCATCGACGCTCTGATTTGCGCCAGAGCCTCTTTCACCATCTTCTGACCGCGCGTTATGCGATCGTCCTCCCCCTTTGTCTTTGCAAAGAGGACGCGGCGCAATGCAGGGGCATCCCACACCAAAACAGAGGGCATGGCCTTGCTGATCTTCTGCTCTGTGCAGCCATAGGGATAGCCATCCAAGCGGTCAAACAGGGATCGAAGCGCAAGCAAAGGACCTTCGGCGAGCGTGAGCCGGGTTTTCGCGTCAAAGGGATACAAGAGGCGATCGCTCTCCCATTCACGCACATCCCCCTTGGCCGGAAGAGCCCTGAGGGGTACGGCGCGCTCAGAACGGCGTTTTTGATTGGCAGGCCGCACGGCTATCGATTGTTCCCGAACCGTGGTCTTGCCGCTCACAGTATCCGTGGCATGAAAACGAAGCGCCATCACACCAAGGCCATCGCCCACCGCAAAACGCAAGGGCAAAACCCGCTCCTCTCCCTCAGGAACCATAAGCGTGCCCTGTTTTTTCCCAGACACAAGGTTCAAGGCTTCCGGCACGTCGATGGTATACTGTATTGAGGCTTGAGAGCCGCTCCCAGACACGGTATTGGCGACCACAAAGGCCCCGTCAAACTGATCCTTCGGCGCTAAAACCAGAGGCAATTGGGGCTTCACTATCACCCCGCCCCGAACGTGTGCCTTCGCCGAAGCGCTGCCTGCGACCAAGCCCTTTTCCCCATGCCCACTGCCAACAGCCATGATGCGGAAGGTGCCGGCAAAGTAGGCAGGCACAGTGACCGTAACCGTGGCGGGCTTGGAACCAACGTCCAAAAGCTCAGACCAAAACGCAAAGGGTGGTTCGCTCTTCCGCTTAAAGGGATTCTGAAAACGTCCGCCGGTGGAGCCCATGCCCCCGCCAAAACCCGGTATGCGACCAAGCAAGCGCTCGTGGTCAGGCATAAGCAGATGATAGGCCTCCCGTGTCTCCACATCGAGCGCGCGGTTGATGATCAGATCGCGCAGGGGGTTGGGATCGGCAAAATTGGTCAGCTGCAAAATCCCCTCATCCACGCAAAAAAGCTGCACACGGCCAGGCTGCTTGGCTGACACGGTGATGGCAACCTGGGATCCCGGCAAAACCCGGTCAGGAGCTTGAATGGCAAGCTGCATGTCCCTGCGTGCTATGCCCACCGTAAAGGGCGCAACGGCATAGGCATGGGGATCCATATAGATCGCATTCGAGGATTGGGCTCGGACAAAGGAGACATTCAGATACCCACGCCCCTCAAAATCCTCGGGAATGCGGATGGCATGCACGCTCACCCCAGGCTCAGCCGTAAACCAAGCATACGCCTCAACCTGGTCGCGCTCAATGGTGACAATGCCTGTGCCGGCAAAGGGGGCTGCAATCTGAAAATGCACCTCATCGCCTGGGGCATAGTGCTCTTTGTCGAGCGCAAGGCGCAACGAGCCATTGTGCAAGACCGGTTCAGTGCCCGGACTCGCAAGACGGTTGCCAGCAACCGTAAAGGGAATCTGCCCCAAAAGCTCGCCCTTGGCATCAGAGAGGGTCACCAAATACTCGCCGGCTTTGGCTGTTGGCATAGACCAGAGAGTGCCTTTTGGCTCAAGCGTCACCACCGACTGCGCGAGTTCCGTATCAACCGGCGTTGCATCGTAGCGATAGCGACCCTGGCTGTCTGACACAAGACTGGTCACAAAACGCCGTTCAGAAAGCGCAATGCGCACGCCTTCGAGCCGCTTGGGCGCAAGGCTTGGATCAAGCACGAGAAAACGCAGCGCCGCCTTGCTCCCTTCAGGAATGTAGGAGAGATTGTTGGCATCCTGCTCAGGCTTATAGCCTAAAACAGCGGTTTTGGGGGAAAAACGATAGCTCACGCTTTTCCCAACAGCCCTGCCCCCGCTTTTCTCAAAGCCTTCAACATAGAGTCGCCCAACATACGATCCCCCTCCATACTCTTCGCCAGGAAGCGTCAGGATGCAGTCGCCGTTGGCATCGGTTATGGCCTCAGGCAAGGCTGTCTCCTTGGTCTCGCCGCTCTCGCTATCGACAAAGGTGTAGTCGTGGAAGGCATCAAAGGCTAGGGAACGAGGCTCCTGGACAAATTTGGCTCGAATGCGATTCCCCGCAGCCGCTTCACCATAGAGGGTATCCAGGTGCACCTTGATGCGAGAGGCTGTCTTTGTCGCAATCCAGCCCTTGGGATCAGTACCGACATAGGAGAGCCCGAGAGCCAAGGTGTCTGGCTCAAATTCTTCAATACGGGTTTGCACACTGCCAAGAACCGTGTAGCCCTCTTTGCCCTTCTCCAAACAAAGATCCACGCGATAGGTGCCGGTGGGGCTGTCTCCCGAACTTTTCCAGGAAAAACGTCCGAGCCCCTCGTCGCCGATGCGAAAACCTTCCTTGACCAAGGTTGTGCCCGAAGGATCAAAGAGCCGTATGGTGAGCGGCAGGTTCTTCCCCAAGGGTTTCCAGGTATGATTGCGCACAATCGCCCCGATATGAAGCGTCTCTCCGGGAGAATACACACCCCGCTCGGTAAACACAGAGGCAATCAGACCTTCGTCTTCAGCATGACGACCGGCAACCGGAAAATCGCTGTAGGAAACCACGGTTGCGTTGTCGTCGAAAGGAAGCCAGGCAAAATGCTGATTTTCAGCAGCAAAAAGCGCAACCGGCTTTTTCTCCCGGCTGAGTCCATAGGTTGAGGGCAGGCGAGCAAAACCGTTTTTGTCGGTTTTTGCCGAAACAACAGGCAGGCCGTTTGCCCCGAGCAAAGAAACCGTCACATTGGCAGCGGGCTTGCCGTTTGAAAAATGCTGCACAAAGACCGCATGGGAGCCATCGCGCTGGGTTTTGGCCAAAAGCCCCAGATCCGAAAGCAGGATCAGCCGCTTTTCCTGGCAACAAACTTCTCCCCCAACCAGACCAGTGAGCTGGACAAGCATGAGAGAACTCTGGATCTTCTCGTGTCCCAACAGCGTCTTCAAATCAAGAGCCGTAAATTGTGCCTTGCCCTTTTCCTGCTTGGGCAGATCAATGCGACCAGAGCGAATCAGGGAAAGCTGGGAGAGATCAACATCCTCGTCGAACGTAAAACCGGTCTTTTGCGCCATGAGCGCAAGATAGGGCTCACGAACTTCGGCGATTTCATATCCCAGGGCATCGATCGCCATGCTGTGGACATCGAGTTTCTGGTTGGGTCGCAAAGGCAAGATATTGCCTGGCTGTAAAAAATGCACTTCAGGGGTCAGTTTGGGAACATTCCGGATAAAACGGCGAACACGATTGAGCGTATACCCGCCAAGAGAGCGCAAGCCGCTCTTCATAGCGCACAGAACGCCCCGCCCTTCGGGCACTGTCAGGTTCAAGCGAATTTCCGTTGCCGGTTCATCGCCAGGTTGCGCCAACTGTGCCTGCAGTTTTTGGCTTTGTTGAATATCGGCAACAGACAAAGCCGGCATATTCTCCCAATCGCAGTCCTTGCTGGCTCCCTTGAGGCTTTTCTTGGGCAAGAGCAGAAGATCGAGATGCTCAAGCACATCGTGCGGCTTGGTCTGCAAGGTTGTTGTGACCACAACCTGGTAGGCACGGCTGAGCGTCTTGTCATACCGGGGTTCCACAACAATATTTTTGATATCCATCACCCGGTCGACACCCGTGACCGCAAGATTCGCCGATGTCACAGGCACATTCTTTCCCTGCGGCATGGCGCCAAAGACGCGGCGACCGCGTTCTTCGTGCCAGCTCGGAATCCCTTGGACGGAAAGAGTGAGCGCGATATTTTTTTGCGGCAGCGAAAGAAGCGGAATGGTCACAAGCACTTCATCCTGATCCTCATTCCACACATACCGCAATGCCCCAAGACGCAGGGAGGAATCGCCGCTCGCATTGACACAGCGGACGCTTGACTCAAACTGCTCCCGGTTGATGGGCCATATAAAGGTCATAGGAACAGTGATAGCATGCTGGCCTTTGGAGGAAGGATCAATCCAAAGTGTCTCATGAGCAATATGCACTGCCTGCGGGGCTGTTTTATAGAGAATATTTCTCCCAAGCGCATAGCGGCTCGGCAAAGCAACATGCTCGAGAGAAATGGTATATAAGGTATTGGGCGCAAGATGCTGTTTTGGATAAAAACGCATGCTTGTCCCTGATGTCCAACGCCATGTACCGGCACAGTGCGGTGTCATGCGAATCCCTTCGACGCGCTGCCCAGATCTCCCTGGTGTTGGCGCTTGACATTCTGCAATCCATCGGGATTCGCCATAGGCCTTTTTGCAGGCAGCAACATCTGTCTCAAGCGAAAGGTCAATCCCATCCTTCCACGATTGCTCGGCAGGAGGACTTGTCACAAGTCTGCGATAGGCAGGTCCTGCCATGGCAGCCTGACATGCCACAAAAAAGCTGAGAAAGACAAAAAGACACATTGCGTGTCGAAACCTTTGCATAGTACGGTTCTCCTAACTCCCCATGTCACTGTCGGTCGACATCCCGCCAAATGAACTACCAACGCGCATCTCGGCCAATCCCTGTACACCGATCTCGGTACTTTGATGGTTGTCGTGCTATCCAACGGCTCTCTCTTCCACAGGATTGGTCAAAAAGTCCATGCGCGCTACTATACCACGAATTTGAGCATACAGAATTTTTCTTAGCATGCTTCTCTCAATTATGGCTGCACAGAGGGCGTTATTCTTTATGAAACGTCGTATCCCGCAACCTTGCTTCGAACACCCATGGATTATCGCTACGAGAATTCTAAAGAGTTCTTGTACGCTTTGCGTCTATAGAATGCAGCCGCCATTTTTGTTATGCAAGATACAGTTTTCTCAAGAGCCATTGGTGTAAATTTGCCGCCTGTGCATTGTACCCGTTTCTTCCCCACTGCTCGCTGGCCACGAATGACGGATTCAGATTCTCCCCAGTTCCTCAGCCGGAGGATCTACTGTATCGGCTAAGGATCGCAGACAGAGGCACATCAAACACCCCACCACTTGTTAAAAGGAAGTACATCTTGATAAAACTCTTTGAATGAAGCATACTTATATTCTTTTAATATTCTTTTCACAACACAACTTATAAAAGATTAATTATCAAAAATAGAAACATCGAAACCGTTATATTAGTATTCGCAGGGTATCTCATAGAAAGGTAATATTTATTAAATTCTAATTAAGAATATGATCCAAGTCCTCATTACTGACAGCATGAACTACCTTATCTCGAATAGAAGTCTTATACATATCAAGTCGTTTGAAGTGATCTTCGAGTCCTGTTTGCTTAACCGAATAAGCTGAATCCTACCAAGACCAGGATTCTGTTTAGCATATTCAGCAAAACCTTTTGCCTTGTTCAGGTTATCTTTAAAATCAGAATTATGCTGTTCTATGATATCTACTACTTATTTAAGAATATCATCTTTGCGCACTACTATAAAATCAGGGTATATAGCTTTAGTCTCACTATCAATTTAATAAGGGATACAGAGTGCCCAAGAAGCTCTGACAGGATTTCTGATCCAGCAAACAAACTCATCACGCTTTATTTCATCTTGTACTCCGTCGAACCTGCCTGTCAGGAAGAGGAAAATGAGAAATTTGGGGAGCGGGGCAAAAAATCGACTTTGCCAGCTGCACCACAGCTCCCGCGGGGGCTGTGATCCCCTCCTAGCTCTCATCCTCCTACTCCCTTATTCCGCCCTGTAAAGTATGATCTCTTCCCTCGTCTCAACTATCCTGACACACAGAGGGCTACAAACGTCATACTATTTTTCATTCCTAAAATCCGGGAATCGCCCGTCCTTATAGAGAGGAGCAATGACTTTTGACAGGGCGTATGCGACACGGAAGGCATTCAAATCATCATAGGTGTTGCCGACAATCTGCACGCCCACGGGAACGTTTTTGTCGGACAGTTCAACCGGCATATCCACAACTGGATATCTGCTGGCAAGATTCCAAATCGGTGTCAAAATAAGGTTGGTGCTGGAATAGGCTTTCCCGTGCACCTGAGCTGCTTTATCAGGCGTCGCTTCAAGATCGGCGGGGAAATGGGGGGTTGCCAGCGTGGGCATGACCAGGGCGATGCAGCCCTTCTTGAAGACCTTCTGCTGGACGTCTCTGTGCAGCTTCGCCAGCATCTTTTCTGCATCAACCTGATCCTGCGGAGTCAACTTGCCTGCATAGGTCTCCAGATTCTTCACATACGAGCTGAACTTGTCGCGATGGGTGTCCAAACCGTCGAAGATGGCGTACATGCTTGTCGACATGAGCCCCTTGAAGTAGGTCGGCATGAATCTTTCGGCATTGGTGTCGAGCTCTATCAGCTCAACCTGCGCTCCGGCCTTCTTCAGCGCCGCGACCAC
>JAFSVD010000028.1 GCA_017450275.1 Desulfovibrio sp.
AAGCTGCCAACCAACTGCCCCATTTTCCTGGCTGTTGGATGCAACCACAACGATACGAATCTTGGTTCGAATTAGGACTTGACAGATGCGCCCATCATGCGTATCTTGAAAAGAACAGGATGACCTCCTGTAGTTAGGAGAAATTTTCGCCCCGGTATGGACGTCAATCCTACCGGGGCATTGCTATTTCATTTTTTTATATGCAATAGAAATGACCCAGCATATACCATTAGCAATAAGGCTAATGAGAATGCCTTGAAGGAAATCATCCATCATGGGGCACTTTCTTTATATAAACTCGGAGATCATCCCAAAAAGCTCTCTATCACACTTCAAGCCCCCCAATGCCAAGAATTGGAATGAGCAGGTCTCTACGCCAAAAGAGCATTGGTAAGGCCGCAGTAAAAACGCTTTGAGCGTCGTTTGCTTTTGCCTGCGCCACAGAATCAAAAAACCACGCAAGCACGCCTTGACGCAAAAGAGAGAGCCATACAAGAACAATGCCCCGGTAGGAGTTTACTCCTACCGGGGCATTGTTCTTGCTCTGTTTGAGGAAAAAGACCAGAGTGAAGTCCGCAGGCTTTTGCGAGTTCCACTCTTACGCCTCCTTCTTGTCTTTTGTATAGGCTATGCCGTGCGCCACAAAGACCTTTTCCAGACGCCTGGCATGCTCATCTTCCTCAGCAATGGTTGCTGCCACGCAATCAGCCAAAGCCGGCTCCCCGCCTGCTCTGATTTCTTCAGCCAATTGGGCGAGACTGGCGTTGGCTGAAGCTTCCAATCGATAAAGACGAACAATCTGCTGCCAGAAGGCATCGTCGGCATCATGACCTTTGCCCAGCATGGCGCCGTACATACCGCCATGCAAGGCGTCTTCACAGGCGTTTTGTATCAGAACATCGGCCAGATCAGACAAGCCTTTCTCCTTGGCCAAATAGGCAAGAACAAAATAAAGCTCGCTTCCATTGACCTCAGCATTATGCATCTGCCGAATCTTTTCGGCGAACTTGGATTGCTTGGCGTAATCGTGCATACCCATGGCATCCCCCCTATGCTTTGTTAAAGGCGTTCTTTGGCTGTTTACACCGAGGACATTTCCAGTCTTCAGGAAGATCCTGAAACGCCGTGCCAGCTGCTATGCCATGGTCGGGATCCCCCTTGGCCGGATCATAGCAATAGCCACACACAGGACAGACGTATTTCCCCGTGGCTTCTCCGACTGCTACCGTTTTGGGAGGAATGACGGCGGGCGGATTATCAAGATCCACAACCCGGCGTGCTTCCAAATTCTCATAGCCCAAAGGCGTATGCGTGGAACAGTACACTGTGGGATGTTCCCTGACAAAGGTGCGCACCTGATTCAAGGTATCCCTGGCTGCGTTTTTGTCCTCATAGATGATGGAGAGCTTGTTGGCATACAGGGCTTCGTCCGAATAGGTCACATCCCCGTGGAACAGATAAAAAAGCCCTTGATCTTCCACAAGAACGATACTGTTGCCCTTGGTATGCCCTGGTGCCTTGATCAGATACACGCCCTCAGCAATCTTTTGGTGCGCGGCAAAATTGTACAAGGGTCCATCGCTGTAGGTGGCGCGTTTGATATTTGGACCATCGAGCTTCAAGGCATCGGCGTCCTCGGGAGCGATGTACACAGTCGCATTGGGGAAACTGCGCAGCTCGCCGGTGTGATCAGCATGCTTGTGCGTCACAAGAATCTTGCTGACCTGCTCAGGCTTATAGCCGAGATCCTGAAGCGCTGCGACATAGTCCTTGATCCGTGTTCCAAGATAGACCTTGGTTTTTTCATCCGGAATGGTGTCTGGTGTCTCCTTGGGCATCCCCGTATCCACAAGAATCACTTCAGACCCAGTATCGATAAGAAAATTCTGCAGCGACGAGCGATAGCGCACCTTCGGATCATACTGCGCTTCGCCTTCCTCCCCACCCATGACCAAGGGCTGGGTGAGGAAACCGTTTTCATAGAGTTTGACAGCTTTGAGAATCATAAATCCTTCTCCCAGTCTTTTATCCAGTGATCTCAACAACATTCGCGTTGACGGGCGAATCCACACGCAAGGGCTAATGGGACAGACTCCATCTCAGCAATACGCTCTAACATACAGAAAATGGAGAAGAAGAACAAGGGGCAAGAAAAAAAAGCGTGGTATCCTCGTGTGCACATCGAAGAAAATCCTACAACGCCGGAGCGGCTCCTTGAAATACGCTTCTCTCAAGGCGCACAACCATCCCATCGGTCTTTTGTGTGCCTGGCTGCTTCCAAGGCGATCATATGGTTTCCTTCTTCTTTGCTTTCTGCCCAAAGCCAGACACCAAAAAGCCCCCGTATGGGGGCTTTTGTGTCAGAGAATATGGTTTAAAAAGAATTTCAAGCGGGGATGTCTGGGATTGTCGAAAAGCAGATCCGGTTCACCTGCTTCCAGAATCTGTCCTTGATCCATAAAGATCACCCGGTCTGCGACGGTTCTGGCAAAACCCATCTCATGGGTCACACAGACCATGGTCATGCCTTCTTCCGCCAACGCGATCATAACGTTTAAGACCTCACCCACCATTTCAGGATCCAGCGCGGAGGTGGGTTCGTCAAAGAGCATGATCTCTGGCTGCATTGCCAAAGCCCTGGCTATGGCAACCCGCTGCTGCTGGCCACCAGAAAGCATGGACGGATACACATTGGCCTTTTCGCTGATACCCACTTTCTTCAAAAGACCAAAAGCACGCTCCTCCGCCTCGTCACGCGTCAGCTTCAACAGTTTGATCGGAGCCAGCGTCACATTCTGGAGGACGGTCTTGTGTGGAAACAGATTGAATTGCTGAAAAACCATGCCCACCTTGTGCCGAATGAGATTGATATTGTTGGACTTGTCCATAATATCCAAACCATTCACCAAGATGGTGCCCTTGTCGATTTCTTCCAGGCGGTTGATGGAACGCAAGGCCGTGCTTTTACCGGATCCACTCGGACCAATAATGACGACCCGTTCCTTGGCAGAAACATCGAGATTGACATCCTGGAGAGCAGGAAGACTGTCAAAATACTTCCATACCCCTCGCATCGAAATAACGGTCTTATTATCGAGATTTTCTGTCATAGTAATTCAATTTTGCTTCCATAATGCTCACGGCTTTTGAGAGAAGCAAGGTAATCACCAAATAGACGAGAGCGATTACGGTATACGTTTCAAAATAGAGATAAGTTGTTCCAACAAAACTCCGTGCCCGCTGCATGATATCCGGAACAGCCATGATGGAGACCAGGGCTGTGTCTTTGAGCATGGCAATACACTCATTGCCAACCGGAGGCAGAATGGTGCGCATGGCCTGGGGTAAAATCACATAGGCCATGGTCTGAAAGCGGTTAAAGCCCAGGGAACGGGAAGCTTCGGTCTGTCCCCGGGGAATCGCTGCAATACCCGCACGAAAGACTTCGCCCATATAGGCGCCGTAGCAGATGCTGATAGCTGTCACAGCAGAGGCTATACCGCTCACCTGGAAGAAGCGGGACAAGGCGTAGTAGATATAAAACAACTGCACCAGAAGAGGGATGCCCCGGATGATCTCCACATAGGTCGATGCAATAAGCTTGATACAGCGGTTTTGCGAGATGCGGCCAATGCCTGTGATAAAACCAATCGGCACGGCAAAGCAGATCGACAGCAGGGTTATCTGAAAGGTCACGACGATCCCGTCAGGGAGATAGAAGAGAATGCGCAGATACGGCTCAGGCCAAATAATGCACAAGGCAAACAAACTTGTGAGCGCCAGGGTCAGGGAGATCGACCAGGCATTGATGAGATGGAATTCGTGGGGATTGGGAATAGCTCCCCCTTCCGTAACCATCACAATATTGCCTGCGCTTTGTTTTTCTTCCGTTTCGGCCATTTGACTTCCTTGTTGCCTTCACTGGGAGGGAACGCGTATCCCAGTGCGTGCAAAAAGCATACGGTGTTATGCGGCTAACACGTTTGCGTGTGGGATGAAAGCCGCTTTGATTTGACAAGACAGCATACGCCGCTGGCGGTGAAGAGAGAGGCAATCGTGGCTCTGCCACGATTGCCTATATAATCTGCGCCGACAGGCTATTCACCCATCCATTTCTTGATCAGGGCTGCTTCAATGCCCTTTTCACGAACCAGCTTGATGCTCTTGTTCAGCTTCTCCACCAAATCTCTGCGACCTTTTTTGACCGTAAACCCAAAGTATTCCTTGTCCTGGGTCTGCAGAGCAATGTGGATCTTGCCCATGGAGTCTTTCTTCTTGTTGGCATAGTACTTGGCAACAGGATCATCACACACAACGGCATCCAGACGTCCGCCGATCAGATCCTGGATCGCGAGTCCCACGTCATCGTATTCCTTGAGTTGGGCACCGACATTGGCATCGCGCACAACAAAAATACCGGTTGTGGCAATCTGGCCACCCACACGCAAACCCTTCAGCTCCGCAAGGCTCTTGATTGTCTTGCCTGTAGGCAAAATCACAGCCTGCACGATTTCAAAATAGGGATCGGAGAAATCGAACTGCTTCTGGCGTTCCGGGGTGATGGTTGTGGATGATGCCACAATGTCGTACTTGCCCGTGGCAACGCCACCAAAGATGCCGTCCCACGCTACATTGCGGTTGTCCACCGTAAAGCCCGCTTCCTTGGCAACAGCGCGGAGAAAGTCGATGGAATACCCTGTAGGCTGCTTCTTGGCATCCAAGAGCTCAAACGGCGGCCAGGTGCAATCGCTGGCCACAACGTATTTCTCGGCAGCCGAGGCATTGATCTGGAAACAAAAGACTGCAATAAGAGCTATTGCAATTTTTGCAAAAAAACCCTTCATCATATGTCCTCCAAAACAAAAAAGCGTGTTCGATTGCCTGCTTAAAACAAAAAGAGGCCGAACATCGCAGGTTTGTGTCTCTCAGTGGACAAGGCGCATGAGCCAATCAATCGCACAAAAAAAAGCCCCTCGCCTCTTCTTTCTTCCCACTCTCCGTGGAATCCAAGGGCAGAGACGCTCTTTGGTTTTTGCTCCTATGAGCCGCTGTCTCAGCAGGATCAGCCTCACGCGACCACTTGATTTCTATCCCATGGCACTCACCGTCCCCAATGAGGTTCCAATCCCCTTGCCATTTGGTTTGAGATCGCCCCCTGCAGTGCTCTTTTCAGGCGACATATGCTCTCTGAACTCATCACGCATGCGTAATCCCATCTTCTCCCCTGTTTTACGTGAGCCCCAAAAACGGCTCTATCTGCCCTCGATCTGCCATGGGAGAAAGATTGTAAGCGCATTTGTGAAGAGGCTACTGTGCGTAACTTCAGGGCTCTGGCCGTGCGTATGATTTGACAGGGTGCAAGGAAAGGCGATTCTGGCTCTGCTTACAGCTGAAAAATGCCTCGTTAGGAGAATCGTAATATCAAGGATGGTGGTTTTTGGTCATGCCGACATCGTTCTGCGTCAGGTATGTCGCCCACCTTGCGTAAGCACAGGTTTTTACCAAGAGCGAAGTGTCGAGAGAGAGACTCTCAACGCCTTTGCTGCTTCACCAATCTATTCATTTGATACTATTAACACAGATTTGCATAGATTGCAAGCCACTGTTCAATCCCGTGTTTTTACGCAAAAGATTGACCAATTTATCATAGAAGCACCCATCTTGCAATGAAGTCTGTAGGCACAAGCATTGAGCAGACCAGCGGCGTGGCAACATTTCAGACGAGCGAACACTCTCAGCTTCCAAACAATTCCGCCAAGCTATACCTTTCTGCCCTTGCCGCCCTTTCAAGCTCTTCTTTTTCCAGAAGTCCGTAGAGCTCTTTTTGAAAAGCAGACAAATTGTCCCCTTCTTTCTGCGCTTGTCGCCCTTTCAAGCCCTTCCTTTTCAGACTTCTTCGAGCCCTTCCTGTCCATCTCGCCTCTTTTACCCTTCTTTCTGCCCTTGTCGCCCTCTCAAGGCCTTCCTTTTCAAACTTCTTCGAACTCTTCCTGTCCATCTCGCCTCTTTTACCCTTCTTTCTGCCCTTGTCGCCCTCTCAAGGCCTTCCTTTTCCAGAAGTCTTTATGAAAAACAGCCAAATTGAGCTCGTATCTTCCCGTACTCGCCCTTATCTGCGTTTAAAAGCCAGAAAACATCGGGGGTATCTCATCGTATTTTCTCAGAATTCATACTTTTTGAGAAAAACAGAACGTCAAGGAAATTCGCCACTTGTAAGAAAATTGAGAAAAAGAAGGTCAAAGCTGAAACCCTTGATTTTCGGGGACTTCAATTTTTTTACAGGCTGTTGACAGTTTTTCTCAGAAAGTATACTTCTTGAGAAAAAGGAGACTGGATGTGCACGTACTGTATCTGAAGACAAATGCAAACAGTCCTGCTGTACCGCCACTTCTTTTGAGCAGAGCCTTTGATGCTCTGTACACTGATAACCAGCATTCGACGGAAGGACGCTCAGCGTGTCTGGAAAACCTCAAGGCAGGTGACACCCTGTATGTCGAGCGGGAGTCATGCATGGGGGAAAGTCTTCCAGAAGTTATCAGCGTGTTTCGTACGCTTGCCGAACGCGGTGTGCATGTCTGGATTGATGCTAAGCAGAAGCTCATACCAAGTTCAGAATCACCGTATCTGAAGCTGACAGCACTGCTTGGACAAGCGCTTCAGCATTTCAAAAGAGATTTTTTTAAGACGCGATCTGAGGAAGGCAGGGAAAGAGCAAAAGCGAAGGGGCAGATTTTAGGAAGGAAGAAGAATGCTCTGCCATCGAATTTCGAAGAGATGAAGAAAGCCTATCAGGAAGGAACGATCTCAGGCCCTGTGGCAGCAAAAGCCTGCAATATGCCTGTCACAACATTTTATCGTCGATGCAAGGAAGTATAGCCATGGATGCCAGAGACTTTGCAAACGGAGAAGGAGGCTTTGCAGAGTGTCTGCGTCGAATGATGGAAGCAAAAAAGCAAGGCATTCCCATTGATTTTTCAGCATGGGGGGAAAGTGTCGAGCCTCTCTTAGCGGAAGATGAAGAAACCATTGCCTTCCTTTTGGATCTCGACACGGAATTTCATACTTCGCTGATAACACAAGGCATTGCAGCAGCAAAGGCAAAAAAGACCTTTGTAACAAGACCCAAAAAGACATTGCCAGACAATGAGAGCGAAGAAATAGCAAAGTGGATTGCCGGGCAATGCAGTGCCCAGGAAGCAGCCCAAACATTGGGGATATCTATCGCCACCCTGTACAGAAGATCCGTCGACATACGGCATAGCAACAAAAAAAAGCAAGCAACGATGCGTTGTGCATGTCAAGAAAACATGGATGGAGCCAAAAACGATGCGCAGAAAAAGCGCAGGGAAAAAAAGCATGAGACAGAGAAATCTATCGTGCCATCACGGCAGCCAAAACAGAAAGCATGACAAAGATCGGTGCGCCTACGCACGATCCTTTGTCTGCTCTGAAGAGAAGCTGTGTGCAAAACCATCTCCATCCATTGTTTGCTGGGACACGTATCTGTGCAAGGAGAGCCCACTCCTCAACAAGAATTTTCATCGTTTTGTGGCAGAAGCCTCTCTGCTTCTGACCCCATACACGTGTGTTGTTGCATGGCAACACACGATGCCAACAACGCCTACAAAGGTGGTTTCGTACGTTCTACGACAC
>JAFSVD010000004.1 GCA_017450275.1 Desulfovibrio sp.
AAAGTGTTTTATTTATTATTTTATAGGAAGAGAGAGTATAAAATGAGAGAAAAGTATGAAAGCTTAAGTGTTGCTGTATTGCGTGATCTTGCAAAATCAAGGGGCATCAAGGGCGTGACAGCTATGTGACTGTAATAGCCAGTAAATCAGACTTGTGCTTGGGACTCGCATGAGCCTGCTCCGGGTCCGGAGGTTGTGACTCCCCATTCTGTGCCTCCTCCTCCTCACTGCGGAGAACCTCGCATGAGCCTGCTCCGGGTCCGGAGGTTGTGACACAGACACAAAGGTTCGTAAGTCAGCTGTCACGAAATCTCGCATGAGGCTGCTCCGAGCCCGGAGGTTGTGACATGGAGTTTGTGACACAACCAATGCACACTGGCTGTCTTCTCGCATGAGGCTGCTCTGGCTTCGGAGGTTGTAATCTATGACTAAGCTACTGACTAAGAGACTGATTAAAGTACTCGTATGAGATGGCTCCGGGCTCGGAGGTTGTGACCTTTTTTCATTTGAGTAATATATCCATCTCTTGCTTCACTCGCATGAGGCTGCTCCGGATCCGGAGGTTGTGACTAGCCAAGTGGGTTTTTCCATCCTGTCCTTGTACTTCATCTCGTATGAAGCGGCTCCGGGCTCGGAGGTTGTGACGTCAGCGGACGCTACCACGACTATTGAGCAGGGACATCTCGCAAGAGATGGCTCCGAGCTCGGAGGTTGTGACCATGTATCGAAAAAGCTTGGTGTACTACCGTAAAACTTTGCATAACATGGCTCCGAGCCCGGAGATTGTGATTTAGTTTTTTTTGATGAATTGTATAACGTTCTTTTAGCCTTGATGGTTGTACTATAGGGGAAAAGATATGAGGTTATTCCTGATAGCAATTATCTTGGCCTCAGTGCTGTTGATGCCAGAAAGGGCTGATGCGCAGCGAGATTACCTTGTGCGGGGGTATTATCGCAGCGACGGCACCTATGTGAGACCTCATCGGCGAACGTACAGAAATCACACACGGAACGATAACTACAGCACACGAGGAAACATCAATCCGTACACCGGTCGTCGTGGAACAAAGCCGCGGGATGAAGATCTTTGGGAACGTCAGAATCGACACGACGACAGCAGAGAACAGAGAAATCCGTATAGCGGTCGTCGAAGAGCAGAGCCACAGAATGACGGGTATTGGCCGCGTCAAAATCCTCAGGATAGATATCTCCATATTATACGATGAGCGTTTTCTGCTTGATTTCCCAATATTTTATGGTAGTTTGCTTGTTGATAAAATAAAAAAGCCTTTGACTTGCATACACAAGACAAAGGCTTTTTGTTGCTTAAAGGCTTGGTATTTATTTTTTGTTTTCCGGATTCCACCATTCTCCGGTTCGATAGAGCAGCAAGTCACCGTCCCCCATGCACCAAAGACGAAGAGAGTGTATCTGATTTTCCATAAGGGTGATCCAGGGAAGAGTGTCCGTAGGACGACAGACATGGAGTTCTTCTTCGAAGAGCGCAAGCAAAAGAGGCCATGCGTCGCGGGAGCAGGAGTAGGTCTTTGTTTCTTCTTGGTACTCAATGAGCTGAGGGTCAAATCTCTTGGTATTGAGGATGGAAACAAGCCAGGATTCCGTGCGTGCCCGAAAGAGTTCCTGGATATCGGCAGCTAAGGTGGCATAGCGGGTGTGTTGGCAATGCATAAAGCCACGATAGGGAGAGAGACCTTCGCCAGACAGCAAAATGCACAGTCGGTTGTACACAAAGGAGGAGGCGACATCCAAAAGACAGTTCCAGATGTCGGGGCGTTTGTGGGGTTCCCGCTTGGGGCTTGCGAGCTTTTTGTTGTTGAGGAATCCATTGATGATCGGAAAGGCGCGTTTGGCAAAATTTCCTTCAAAGCCCATCGCTGTATCGCGATCGCTTGTTTTGGAAAGATTGGCAATGGCTTTTTTCCCGGCCTTGAGGATTGCTGAGGCAACGCCTTCTTCCGCAAACCAGGCAAGAAAATTGGCGATCTTCGCCATGAGGAAGAAAACCCCAATGCGCACACGACCTTCGTCCAAAAGACTGTCCCAGTGACGAAGTTGGGTATCGTAGCGTGTGCGAAAGGCCTGGCTTTCGGGGAAGAGCATGGAGCGAAATGAGCCTGAGGCGCTTGTGAACACAACCGGGATTTGGCGATCGAGACATCTTTTGAGCAGGGGGAGTGTCACACTGCCCGCATGTTGGAGAATAAGCATGCTCACATGTCCCAAGGGAATGTGGTTGGTGGTCTCGCCGTCGTAGCGGGAATAGATGGTGTCGTTGTTGAGACCGATGGCCGCATTGGGGCGAAAGATAAAGCACGGTCGTCGCAGGGGGGGATTGGTGTCTGCTATATCTTCTTCGATCTCTTCGTTGTACAGCGGCTCTTCGCGTTCTTTTTTGGGTGTCAGGAAGGCCGTGATTTTGTCCTGGTTTTCGTCGAGATGATCGACAATGGCGTGGAACATGGTATCGACGTGGGGAGCGAGTTCGTGCAAAGCAGTGAAAAAGGCAGGGTTGGCGGGAATCGATGGATAGGTCGAAGTCCATGCCTTGCCAAGTTCTGGATGGCGTTTTGCAAGGACAGTGGCAACAAGGGGATAGATCCCCAATGCCATAAGCAGGGTGCGATGGGGATGCGGTGGCGAGATTGTTGTCAGGCTTTGGCAGAAGGTGGCAAAGAAGCCTTCTGGCAGATCGTGGGGAAGATGGGGAAAAAAGTCTCTGAGTTTTTCCCAGATAGAAAACCAATGCTCTTCCGTAGCGAGTGTTTGATCGAGATAGCTTGTGATGGGCTGGAGATCGATGGCGCCGTATCCTTTGCTTAAGCGTGCGCCGCAGTTGAGATGGGTTGCCATGGCAAGAAGGGGGAGAATCGGGGCGATGTGGCCTTCCAGGATAAATGTGCCTTGGTAGAAGGCAGAATCGTCGGGATGGTGGATGTGTTTGCAAAACCAGGGATAGAGGCGAATGCCCTTCCAGGCATGGAGCGCCTCTTTTTTGTATTGCTTGCCTCTTTCGGGGGATACAGCAAACAGGCGAAGGAGGCGACTGATGAGGGTATTGGCAAAGGTCTTTGCGTCGATGGCTCCTTCCCAGCCTTTGGGTGTGGCAAAGGGATAGGGAGAGAGCAAGGGGATTTCGAGGCAGGAAGCGCTGGCAAGGGTGGGATAGGTTTTTTGGAGAGCGCGAAGCAGAGCAATAACAGTGTGTCGCTTGGGCGGATCCATCTGGATGAGGGCATAGTGATGGGGTTTTTCCCGCATCCAGGCGGCGAAATGGGCGAGAAGGGACGAAAGATGTTTGGGATTACTTGTTTGGGGAAAGAGCAGGCGTATGCCAAAGCATTGTTTGGGAGCAAGCGGCTTTGAGGGCAGATCTTCTCTGAGCAGCCAAAGCGGCCATGGCTGTGTTTTTCGCGAGGCGTAGGTTGCGAGTTTTTCAATGTCTTGGAGAGGATGGTGTTGCACGCGGTCTTGCGTATTTTGAAAGACGCAATGGCATTCAACCCATACCTGGTGTTTGAGCCAGAGGAGAAAGGATGGGGGCGTTGGCGTCATAGGGATGCAAGGGGGTTGTTGTGGCTGCCAGATGCAGTCTTGTACGATAAATCCCCGTGTCTTTTTACGAGACGCGGGGATTTATCGTGGGAGTCTGCGAAAGTATATTGTGATTCTCATTCGAGGTCTTCGAAGATGGACGTGGTTTGGATACATTGGCTTTGCCCAGAGGCATAGTCAGTGGCAGGTCGTAGTGTATAGGCAAGGAAATCTCTGGGGTGGAAGTCTCTTATTCAACAGTATTCGGTGCAAAAAACAATTTTTTCGCAGATGACACACGATGAAAAGACAAAGAGCCTTTGGATTTGGCTTTCCAAGAGAATGTGTTTGTGTTTGCGCAGCCATGACACAAAGAATCGGTGATTTTTTGAATGCGTTGGCTCTGGTTTTTTCCAAGAAAGGTGGTTGGCGATTGTTCAGGGCACGTTATCGGGAGGGGGCTCTCTTTCGTTGCTTGGCTTCCCGTAGGCTCTATGATGGAAATGTCCAGGATGTTGGGAAGCACGATTTGGACAAGAGAGGGGAACCTCTCGTATGAGACTGTGAGCCTGGAGACAGCCTCCACAAGCAGAATCCCCGCGTCGATGAAAACGACGCGGGGATTTGTTTTAGGGTTTGGGGGCTTCTATGATACGTCGCGCTTCGGAAAACATCTTTTGCCAATGCGGGGCGAGAAGGGATTCCTGTTTGACAACGCGGCCTTTTCCTGGCGCATGGACAAAGGCGGTTTTGCTGATGGCGATCCCTGTATGGTGGGAAAACCATCCAGGGCTAAAGACCAGAATATCGCCTTCGTGGATGTCCCTGGGATCGATGGTAAAACCGACATCAGCCTGGTCTTTGGCCTGGCGAGGAAGTTGTATGCCGTATTTGGCGTAGCAAAAGCGGACAAGGCCTGAGCAGTCAAAGCAGGATGGGCTTGAGCCTCCCACACAGTAGGGCGTTCCTATCGCTTCAAGGGCAGTTTGGGCGATGGCGAGCTCTGTTGGTGTTGGGGGTTCGGTGTGTCGGCTTGCGCAGGAGCAGAGAAAAAGTGTCAGGAAAAGGGCAAGGTATTTAGCGAACAAAGGGTGTTCCAAAGGTGTTTGCGTGGACGCGTTCTTTTTTGTAGCGATCCACAGGTTCAGGGGTCTTTTCGGGATAGCCAATCAAGAGCAGTCCCATGGGAATGATGGTCTCTGGAGCATGAATGATGGCGCGAAGGCCTGCGACGCGTTCTTCGAGAGGATAGATTCCGATCCACACCCCGCCAAGCCCCATGGCATGGGCTGCGAGCAGGATGTTTTGGGCGCAGGCGGAGGTGTCTTCGATCCAGAAGCCCGGATGTTTTTCAAGGCTTTGGTTGCAGCACACAACGATGCCGCATGCGGCTGTGGGGGCAAAGGGCGCATAGGGGGTTATGGTTGTGACCTTTTGAAGTAGGCTTTTCTCTGTCAACACCACAAATTCCCAGGGCTGGGCATTGCCGGCGCTCGGTGCCTGCATGCCGCAGGCGAGGAGTTCTTCGATGAGATTGCTGGCTATGGCTTGATCGGTAAAAGAGCGGACACTGCGACGGGTTTTGATGGTTGTGATGGCATCCATACGTATCGATCCTTGGGTAAGAGATTAGAGCATGTTCACAGGATCGAGATCGAGCGAGACACGCAGGTGTTTGATACGGACACGTTGAGTGCCTTGGCTGAAGACAGCTCGAATGCTCCCCCAGTCATTGGCTTTCAGCAGGCATTGGAAGCGGTTTCTGCCAAGAAGAACAGGATGCGGGGAAGGAGCAGGGCCTAAGAGGGTGACCCCCAGTTTTTTGGCCTCTTCGCGCAAGGCATCAGCCAGGTTGGAAAGCTCGGTTGGGCTCTCGTGTTCTTCCCTGGGGTAGGAGAAGCGGATCAAGGCCAACTTGGCAAAGGGCGGATAGCGGAGTTTTTTTCGGCGGGCGAGTTCTTCCTCAAAGAAGTGTTCGTAATCGTAGTTGAGGATATACGGCCAGCAGTAGTGGCCAAGATCGCGTGTCTGCAGCAAAACCCGTCCCTGAAGGGCTCCTCGTCCGGCTCGACCAGCTGATTGGAGCAGAAGCTGGAAGGTGCGCTCCACTGCCCTGTAGTCTGGCATGGAGAGCCCCATATCCGCGTTTGCCGCAATAACAAGGGTGACGTTGGGAAAGTGGTGTCCTTTTGAAAGCATCTGGGTGCCAACGAGCACCGGGGCTTCCTGATTGGCAAAGGCTTTGAGTATGGCCTCCATTTGCCCGCTGCGTCTTGTTGTATCCCGGTCAAGGCGCAGCACATTTTGGCCAAGGTAGCTGGAGAGTTCTTCGGTGATGCGCTCTGTGCCTTCGCCAAGCGGGAGAAAGGTCGCTGCCCCGCAATGCGAGCAGGGGGAGGGAAAGTCCTTGGTGTAGCCGCAGAAATGGCAGACGAGTTTGTTGCGGGCTTTGTGGTAGGTTAAGCCGATCTCACAGTCCGGGCAGCGTTCGGTTTTGCCGCAGGCAACACAAAACATCTGGGGCGCGTATCCCCGGCGGTTGAGGAGAATAACGGCTTGCTCGTTGCGCGCCAGGGTTTCTTCAAGGATGGCGAGGCTTTTGTTGGCAAGAAGGGAGACAGCCTTGGAGAGGCTGTTGCGTTCAGCGAGATTGACCAGTTCAATGGGGGGAAGCGCCTTGCCCGAGATGCGTGTTGGCAAGGGATCAATGGCAAGATGGCCTTGTTTGGCTGCGTAGAAGGTTCGCACATCGGGTGTGGCTGAGCCCAGAACAAGGAGGCAGGCATTGAAGGAGGCTCGAAACCAGGCGATTTCCTTGGCATGGTAGGAGAGACCGTCGTCCTGCTTGAAGGAGCTGTCGTGTTCTTCGTCGAGAATGATGAGGCCAAGGTCGTGGATGGGCAGAAAGAGGGCAGAGCGGGTGCCGATCACGAGAAGAGGATGTGGGCTGTGCAGGCTTCGCCACAGATGCTCACGAGAGCGTTGTGGCTGGTAGCCGTGGTAGAGCACAACAGGCAGATCCGGATAGAGGGCTTTGGTATCTTGGAGGATTTTGAGCGCGAGAGCCACTTCGGGAACCAAGAGCAAGACACTGCGTCCGCTTTGCAGGCAGGTGCGCGCAAGCGCAAGGTAGACAGCGGTTTTTCCGCTGCCCGTGACCCCATAGAGCAGGCTCGTTGTGTGGGTATGGGAGGATAAGGCTGTTGTGAGATGGGCGAGCGCCTTTTCTTGGTCGGCATTCAGGGCAAAAGGCGGGGGAGCGGGAGCGAGCAAGGGCGCGTTGCTGGATAAGATCGCCTCGGTGTCCTGGCTCTCTTCCCGAAAGAGGGTGATGGCGTTGGCTTCGCGTAGGCTTGTAAGTGCGGCCGTAACCCCCTTGCCCAAAGCAGAGGCGAGGTGTTTCCGGTTTTTGGGGCCGTGGTTGAAGAGGTATTCGAGCACAGCCAGCTGCACCTTGGCGTTGGGACGCACAGGCCAGGGGGGATCGACATTGAGCGCAAAGCATTCCTCGTCCTTGGCCTGCTTCTTTGTGGCGAGGATTTTGGCTGTGCCTGCGAGCATCTCTTTGGCCAATTCGTCTTTCTGGGATTCGTCGAAATGGGCTATGGCAGCTATTGGCAGCAAGGAGGCGGTGTTGTCTTTCACTCTGTGGAGCGAAACCGAGAGGTCTTTCAGGCCTTTTGGCAGAAAACCCGCTGCCATGCGGCCAATGCTTTCGCCCTGGCGTTTGCTCATCTCCTCCATAAGCAGGAGGAGTTCGTGGGGGATCAAGGGGCTTTCTTCAAGCGGCCAGGCTATGGTTTTGATGGGGATAGAGGGGGGCAGGGGATTGGTTGGGCTCACAGAGAGAAGTATGCCTGTGCGCAAGGATCCCCCTTTGCCCAGGGGGATCGCAAGACGAAGCCCCGGTTTCCAGAAGGATTCGGGAAACCGGGGGAGCGCTTTGTAGGTGAGATTGGTATAGGGGGCAGAGAGGAGGGCGATACTGAGATACATTGTTAGCGGAGCTCTCTGGCAACGACCTCAGCCAGATCCTGGGCGTATTGGCTGACAGCGATTTCGTTTTCGCCCTCGATCATAATGCGGCAGAGGGGCTCTGTGCCTGAGTAGCGCAATAAGACCCGACCCCGTTTGCCGAGCGCCTCTTGGATTTTGGCAACGCATTCCCCGATAGCTGGGCGTTCTTCAAAGGGCAGGCGGTTTTGAACGTGGACATTGACGAGTTTTTGCGGAAAGAGCGTCAAAAGGCCTGCGAGCTGCGAGAGGGGTTTTTCGGTTTCGCGCATGATGCGAAGAATTTGCAGGGCTGCCAACAAGCCATCCCCTGTTGTGCTCAGATTGCGGAAGATCAAATGGCCTGATTGTTCACCGCCAAAGAGGGCGTTGTTTTGGCGCATGGCCTCCACCACATAGCGATCCCCCACCTTGGTGCGGAGTAATTGCCCGCCCATCTCCTGCATAAAGATCTCAAGGGCCAGATTGCTCATAACGGTTGCCACCAAAAGATTGTTGGGCAGTTCGCCGCGTTTGATCATGGCCTGGGCGCAGAGCGCCATGATTTGATCGCCGTCGAGGATTTTGCCGTGTTCGTCGACAACAATGAGCCGGTCGGCGTCGCCATCGAGAGCTAGACCCACATCGGCGCGGACTTCCTTGACCTTGGCTGCCACCACCTTGGGATAGAGCGAGCCGCAGTGGTCGTTGATATTGGTGCCATTGGGGCTTGTGCCTAAGCGAAAGACCTCGGCGCCGAGCTCTTCCAAGGCCAAGGGTGCCACCTTGTAGGCTGCGCCGTTGGCGCAGTCGATCACAATGCGCAGGCCTTGGAGGGTGAGATGGGCGGGAAAACAGCTTTTTGTGTAGACAATGTAGCGACCGCCGGCATCTTCGATCTTGGTGGCGCGGCCAATGGCGGCTGGCTCAGGATACGGCCACACGGTATCGGGATTGAGTACCATGTCGGCGATTTCGTTTTCGCAGGCATCCTGCAATTTGTAGCCCTCGGCGTCGAAGAATTTGATGCCGTTGTCGTAGAAGGGGTTGTGGGAGGCGGAAATCACCACCCCAAGGTCTGCCCGCATGTTGCGGGTGAGAAAGGAGATGGCAGGCGTTGGCATGGGGCCTGTCATAATCACATGCATGCCCGCGGCACACAGTCCTGCGGTGAGGGCGCTTTCCAGCATATAGCCAGAGAGCCGGGTGTCTTTGCCGATCACCACGCGGTGGCCGTTTTCGCCATGGCGAAAGCGTATGCCGGCTGCAATCCCCAAGCGGAGGGCAATATCGGCGGTCATGGGCTTGGTGTTCACAGTGCCCCTGAGGCCATCGGTTCCAAAAAAACGATCTGCCATAGCGTGTCCCTTATGTAGCTATTGTTTATCCTGCTTTTCCAGACGCTTCTGCCGTTTTTTCTTGGCCTTGATGGTGTCTTGCGGGGGCACAGAAAAGACGGGTGCTGGGTGTTCTTTGGCGTCAGAGAGGCGGATGATGGTGACGGTCTTGTTGTTGTCGATAATTTCCATGCCTTCGGGCGGGGTGAAGCTCAAAGGGACACGGCGGCGTTCGCCTTCCTTCATATTGGGGGGAAGGGCGGTCACGCGCAATTCTTTGAGATAGTGCGTGTCCTGCTGTTTGTTGGCCGGCACTTTTAAGCGGACATTCACCATCGAGGGGCTGATGTCGTAGAGATCCGGATTGGCCACAGCCAGCTGGATTTCGTATTGTCGGATGATTTCAACGCGTTCCCCGCGGATCTCGTATTCCACATGGATCGAGGAGGGCTGGGGTTTGACATGGGTGCAGCCGTTGAAGGGGATGATGATGGGAATATCTTTCAGAATAGGGCCTTTGCCGGCATCGAGCAGATCCACGCGCACGTCAATAGGCCAGGAGGTCAGCTGTTTGAGGCGTTTGATCTCGTTTTCCGGCCCCACAAAGACCACGGAATTGGGGTCGATTTTGTGGGTGATGATGCTCAAGTCGGTGTTTGAGCGGTAGCGAAAGACGAGCGGAATGCTGATGCTGTCAATGTATTCGGCCTGCAGGGTGATCATGGGGTGGTCGAGATTGACAATGGTGAAGGCTCTCATTTGGTTTTTATTGATGATCTTGCCCAATTCGTCGACCACCGAAAAGGTGTTGGTATAGCCGTCGCCCACCTTGATCTTGGAGACGTCCAGCGGCAAATCAAAGGTCTTGGGGAGTTTGTCGATCAAGAGTTTGGGACCTCTGATGCGTTCGTGGATGCGGTAGATGAGATCGCTTGTGATAAAAAGATCTTTGGGAATGCCTTGGTAATTGACGAGGATTTCCAGTTCCGTCTCAGAGGTTTCGTGCCGCGTCACAAAATACCACATGCTGAGCGCAAGGCATAAGGCTAAGAGAAGGAGCTGCGGACGGGAGACGATGTCTGGTAAGTTACAGAATTTCATGGAGTATTTTCTCCAAGGCCGTGCCGTCTAAATTCCGATTGAGTTCGCCTCGAATAGCCAGCGAAATTTCCCCGCGTTCTTCAGAGACCACAAGTGCCACGGCATCGCTGTCGAGGGTGACACCGATGGCTGCTCTGTGACGGGTTCCAAAATTCTGCCCTTTGGCAATAGCTAAGGGCAGGATACAGCCTGCTGCGGCGATGCGACTGCGGCTGATGATGATGGCGCCGTCGTGGAGGGGGGAGCCCACATAGAAGAGGTTCATGATGAGTTTGCGGGAGATTTCCGCATCGATGAGCTGGCCTTCCTGGTTCATGAGATCACTCAACGAGACCGAGCGCTCAAAGACGATCAGCGCCCCGACCCTGCGTCTGGCCATCTCAAGGCAGGCGTCGATGATTTCGCGACTGGCGTCTTTGTTTAAAAGGTCGTGGTGAAAACGCAAGAGCGGCATGTTGCCGATATCAACCAGGGCTTTGCGGATGTCGGGCTGGAAAATCACGATGATGAGAATAAAGAGGGAGTCAAAGACATGGGAGAGGAGCCAGGTTAAGGTGTAGAGCCCCATGTATTCGGCAGCGGAATGGACGATTTTGAGCGAGATCAGGCCTAAGAGAATTGCGAGAGCACGAGATGTCCGCAGGCGCTGAAAGAGGTAGTAGAGAAGGAAGCTGACGAGGGCGACATCCAGGGCACTGAGGCTTATGTCCAGGGGCTTGAGTGTTTCCACATCGAGAGCAATGGTGTTCAAGAAATCCATAGACACACTCTGTCAGGACTGGTTTTGGGCGAGGGAAGAGGCAAGAAGCAGGGCTTGGCGGCTTTCGGCCACATTGTGAACGCGGTGCCAGGTTGCGCCAGCTTGCCAAAGCAGGGCTGTTGCGAGAGCTGTGGCTTGGGAGCGTTCCAAAAGATCGAGGCCGAGGAGATCGCCAAAGAGGCGTTTGTTGGCAATGGCGATCAGGATAGGGCGCCCGAAGGCGAGAAAGGCGTTGATATGGGTGAGGAGCGCACGGTTTTGGGCGAGGTTTTTGCCAAAACCAATGCCAAAATCGAGAATGATCCGGTCTTCGGGAAGATTGGCCTTGGTGAGCTGGGTTAAGCGCTCTTCAAAATACCGCAGGCATTCTGTGACAATATCGGTACACGTCCATGGGCTGTGCATGGCAGCGGCTTGTGCATGGGCATGGGTGAGCACATAGCCAGGCTGAAAAGAGCCAAGCACGTCGCTAAGCGAGGGATCCCACTGGGCGCCTGAGATATCGTTGATCACGCTCGCGCCTTGTTCCAAAAAGCGTCTGGCTGTCTGGGCATGCCAGGTGTCGATGGCGATCGGGGCTTTGGGGGAGAGGGCGTCAAAAACCGGTTTGATGCGCGCGTATTCGGTTTCAACGGGAATACAGCGTGAGCCAGGCCGGGTGGATTCCCCGCCTATGTCCAGCAGGGCAGCTCCTGCCTGGATATGGGTATTCCCTTGGTGAATGGCCCTCTCGGTTGCTGATCCGTGGCCTGGCAGGTGGCTTGTGTAGAAGGAATCTGGGCTTGCGTTGACAATGCCCATAAGGCCAAAGGCTTCCTTGGTGCGTGTTGGAATCGACCATTGCCAGTCCACGGATCCTCCAGATGCAATGCCGGAATCTTTGGGAAAAGATTCCGGCTACGCTTACTTTTTCTCGTCTTCAAGCAGGAAGGTATCGGCTGCCTTGGGTTTTCTTTGTCGTTTTTTGGGTTTCGGCTCCTCTTCCAGAGGCGGCAGCGGTTGGTTGGCGAGAAGGAGATCGAGTTCTTCGCCGGTTATGGTTTCCCGCTCAAGCAGGGCTTCGGCTATGCGGTGCAGGGTATCGACATTGTCCTCCAAAAGCTTCCGGCAGCGGGCATGGGCTTCTTGGACAATTTTGCGCACTTCAATATCGACCTGGCGGGCGGTTTCTTCGCTGAAATTCTTGCTCTGCACCCATTCGCGGCCGATGAAGATCTCTTCGCCGGTTTCGCCGATGGATAAGGTGCCAATGGCCTCACTCATGCCCCATTCGCACACCATTTTGCGGGCGGTCTTGGTCACGCGCTCGATGTCGTTGGAGGCACCGGTTGTGATTTCCTTGAAGATGATTTCTTCAGCCACTCTGCCACCCAAGAGCACGACAAGGTTGTTTTTCAGCCATTGCCGCGAATAGCCGTGCCGATCTTCTTCCGGCAGCTGCATGGTGACACCCAGGGCACGACCGCGGGGGATGATGGTCACTTTGTGCACAGGATCGGTTTTGGGGAGAAGACGAGCCACCAGGGCATGGCCGCCCTCGTGATAGGCTGTGATGCGTTTTTCTTCGTCAGAAAGAATGAGACTTTTGCGCTCGCGCCCCATCAAAACCTTGTCCTTGGCGAATTCAAAATCCTCCATAAGCAGCTTGTTCTGGTTCTGTTTCGCTGCCTGGAGAGCGGCTTCGTTGACGAGGTTTTCCAGATCGGCTCCGGAAAAGCCCGGGGTTCCCTTGGCCAGAATGTCGAGATTGACGTTTTTGCCAAGGGGCGTCTTCTTTGTGTGCACTTGGAGAATGCGCAAACGTCCCCGAAGATCGGGGGTTGGCACAACAACCTGGCGGTCAAAGCGGCCTGGACGAAGCAGGGCTGGATCCAAGACATCGGGTCTGTTGGTCGCAGCGATCAGAATAACCCCTTCGTTGCTCTCAAAGCCGTCCATCTCCACCAAAAGCTGATTTAAGGTCTGTTCCCGTTCGTCGTGCCCGCCGCCCAAGCCAGCACCGCGTTTGCGGCCAACAGCGTCGATTTCATCGATAAAGATCAGGCAAGGGGCGTTTTTCTTGCCCTGCACAAAGAGATCACGGACGCGGGAGGCACCGACACCGACAAACATTTCGACAAAGTCCGAGCCCGAGATGGAGAAAAACGGTACGCCCGCTTCGCCGGCCACAGCCCTGGCAAGGAGGGTTTTGCCGGTTCCGGGAGGTCCCACCAAAAGAACGCCTTTGGGAATGCGGCCGCCCAAGCGGGTGAACTTCTTGGGATTGGAGAGAAATTCCACCACTTCGGAGAGTTCGTCCTTGGCCTCATCCACACCAGCCACATCGGCGAAGGTCACCTTGTTGGCGTCGCTGTCCTGGTTGAGCAGGCGGGCGCGAGAACGACCAAAGCTCATGGCCTTGCCGCTTCCGCTCTGCATTTGCCGCATGAAAAAAATCCACACCCCGATCAGAAGAAGCATGGGGAACCAGGAGACAAGGACGGAGACATACCACGATTGTTCTTCGGGAGGGTCTGCCTTGATCTCGATGTTTTTTTCCATCAGGCGGTTGACGAGGTTCGGATCTCTGGGAGCAAAGGCCTGGATTTCATGATTGTCGGCTGTTTTTCCGATCAGCGTATTCCCCTGAACGGTGACACTCACGACTTGTCCCTCGTTGACACGCTGTAAAAAGTCTGTATACGAAAGACGATTGTGCCCAGAGGGTGCTTGTTGAAACATGTTGAAGATCATGACCATTGCCGCGACAATGATCGCCCAAAGCAATATATTCCGTCCCATTTGATTCAATGCGACCTCCCTGTATAGATCACTATTGCGAGTACATACGCACAAAACGAACGCTTGGCAATGCCTTGTGCTTCCTCCTTGCAAAGGGATCAAAGCTTAGCTATACTCTTTTGTGGAGATGGATCGTCACCGGTGTGGCGCACAGCCTTCAAAGCTGATGGCAGGCCGAAAGGTCTGTGGTAGGTTCGACCCCTATTCATCTCCGCCACCAAGATCATCATGAAGGAGCGTTTGATCAACGCTCTTTTTTTTTTGCAGCGTCTTTCTCTGAAGGCGCTGTTTTTTTTTGGGGGGTGCATAGGGTCTTTCTTTCGAAGCGACAGAGAAAGATGCGAGACTTTTTTGAGCATTCCTTGCGAAGATCGTATGAGCCTTTTTCCCCTTCTTGGCTTTTTTGCGGAAAAATGGCTGAAGAATAGGCACAAACAGGGATTTTGTGCGAGAGTTTTTCCAGAAAATGTCGTGGATTTTCCGAGAAAAAGGCGGTGAAATCGTGGGGGAATTCTTGTGAGTCGTGGAATTTGAGAAGGCAATATTGAGAAAAATGGAGGAATTTTACGAAATTTGAAGATAGAGCGATGAGGGTATGTGGAAAGATGCGACGGTTATCTGGGGAAAACTTGAGTCCCCGCCCTTATCCAATCATGGGGAATGGGAGTTTGGAAACGCAGAGCCAATGCTGCTTTTGTTCATAAAATGACGGTAATACGGGGGGATATTGGGGGCTGTATCTCTTGGGGAAAGCGGAGAGGGCGTTTGTAGGAGGGTGTTTTTTCTCTCTTTTGTTGTTTTCCTCCCCCTCTGCTAGAACCCACCCATGGACACACAATGGCAGACAATTTCAGCGAAGCTTCAGTCGAAGCTTGAGCCTGGGACCTTCAGGGTCTGGATCAAACCCCTCGAAGCCACTATGGAAGAGGGACGACTTCGCCTGGTAGCTCCCAACGCGTATATGGCGGGATGGGTCAAAAAACGGCTGACATCGGTCATTGGCGAGTGTATGCACGAGGTTTGTCAAGATCCGTGTGTGCTTGAAATCGGAGTGAGGGAGAAACCGATTGCCAAGCCCGAAAAGGATTCCGTGCAGCAGACGCCAAAGGCTCCTGTTTCCCAACCAGTTGTGAGACAACGGACACAAGGGATTTTGCCGTTTTCGTATCAGCAGGCAATGCCCAAACAAACCTGGCGTTTTTCCTTTGCCGATTTTGTCGAAGGGGAGAGCAACAGAATGGCTGTAGCTGCAGCCAAGGAAGTGTGCAGAACCTCAAGCGACATTCAGAGCCTCTATGTGAACGCAACCGGTGGTCTTGGAAAGACTCATCTGGTGCAGGCTGTGGGGCAGGATATTACGCTCAAATGCCAGCATCAGAATGTGGGCTACATGACGGCTGAGGAATTTTCCTCCCGCTATGTGGCGAGTATCAAGACCAATGAGGTGGAATCCTTCAAAGAGAGTCTGCGTGGACTCGATGTCTTGTTGCTCGAGGATATCCATTTTCTGCAGAACAAGCCGAAAATCCAGGAAACAGCGCTTTCGATTGTCAAAAGTCTGCAGGAGAAAGGGGGGCGTGTGATCTTTACCTCCTCCTTTTCACCCAAAGAAATGCAGAAAGTGGATCGCGCCTTCTTTTCGTCCTTTTGCGCAAACGGCATTGTCACCCATATCGACAAGCCCGACAACGATATGCGGCAAGCACTCATTGTGCAAAAAGCACGGGCAGCTCAGGTGAAGATTCCCGATGCGGTGTGTTCCTTACTCGCAAAGCGTGTAGACGGCGACATCCGGCAGATCGAGTCGGTGTTACAGAGCCTTATCTTTAAAGCCAAATTGCTGCATGCTAAAATTACGCCTGCCCTGGCGCAGGATGTGTTGGAGGAATACGTGGGATTTGCCAGAACCCCTGATTTGGATCTTTTGACCAGTCTTGTGTGTGAAAATTACGGGCTTGACCAGGAAACCCTCCATTCACGTTCGCGTTGTCAGCGCAATGTCAATGGACGCAACACCATCTTCTACCTGGCCAGAAAGTATACCGATCTCACTCTGAAAGAAATCGGTGAACCGTTTAACAGGCGTCATTCCACTGTTTTGCAGGGTATAACCTCTGTTGAGCGCGAGCTCGCGAAGGATTCCCCCCTTGGCCGTCAGATCGGGCGGATCATAGGCCTTGTGGAAGAAAACGTTGGGTACAAACACGCCTCGGTGTAACAGTCTTCTTTCCCCTTGGGCGGCCGGTCTGTTCTTCTTGTGCCTGATCGGTCGCCTTGCTAAAATGCCGAGCAGGCAAAACGCAAAGAGCTTCGCCCGTTGGGCGGAGAAAAACCATATTCTTTCCCCTTGGGTGGCCGATCTGTTCTTCTTGTGCCTGATCGGTCGCCTTTTTTTTGTCGACCTTATCTATAAGAGGGAAGCCAAAGCGTTCAGAGAGCAAAAAAAAAACGGTCCATGGGGACCGTTTTTTTTTTGCTAGCAGGGCAAGGTGGGGGAAAGTGTTGCCACCATGACCGCTTTGATGGTGTGGAGTCTGTTTTCAGCCTCGTCAAAGACCACGTTGCGTTTGGACTCAAAGACATCGTCGGCCACTTCCATATAAGGTAAGCCAAAGCGCTCATAGATTGCTTGGCCGATGGTGGTTTTTCTGTCGTGGAAGCTTGGGAGGCAGTGGAGCAGTTTGCTCTCCGCTTTGCCGGTCATCTGAAAGACCTCTTCGGTCACAGCGTAGGGGCGCAAGAGATCGATGCGTTCCTTCCAGACATCGTCGCTTTCGCCCATGGAGACCCAGACATCGGTGTAGAGGAAGTCGCAGTCCTTGACCCCTTCTTCGATATTGTCGGTGCGGGTGATGCGGGCATGGCTTTCTTTGGCAAGAGCCTGGGCTTTTTCATAGACAGCGTCGCTTGTCCAGAGATCTTTCGGGGCAATGGAGCGAAAGTCGAGGCCGAGCATGGCTGAGCCGATCATGAGGGAATTGCCCATATTGTAGCGGGCATCCCCGATATAGGCGAGCTTTTGGGTCGAAAGCGGGGCATGGGCGTGTTCCTGAATGGTCATCATATCGGCCAAAAGCTGGGTGGGATGCCATTCGTTGGTGAGCCCGTTCCACACAGGAACCGTTGCGTATTCTGCCAGGGTTTCGACGCGGGTTTGCTCAAATCCGCGATATTCGATACCATCGAAAAAGCGCGTCAAGACCCTTGCTGTGTCGGCGATGGATTCTTTTTTGCCGATCTGCGAGCCTGATGAACCCAGATAGGTGACATGGGCTCCTTGTTCATGGCCAGCGACTTCAAAGGCACAGCGGGTTCTGGTTGAATCCTTTTCAAAGATCAGCACTATATTTTTCCCCAAAAGATGCGGGGTTTCTGTGTGGGCTTGGCGTTGGCGTTTGAGATGGGCGGCAAGATTGAGCAGGGTTTTGAGATCGTCAGCCGTGAAGTCTTCTTCTTTTAAAAAATCGCGTCCGTAGAACTTGTTCATAGAAGCCTCGTGAACCGTTTGGTGTGCCAGGATCGAAGAATTACTTGTCCACCTGGAAGATCATGCTGATTTCGTCGCAATTGTAGAATTTCGGGCATTTGCTGCATTCGGCCCAGACAATGGGGGGGAGCAGATCCCTGTCAAAGACCGTAAAGCCGATGCTGCGGAAAAAGGCGTCAACAAGGGTGAAGCAAAAGACGCGGGGAATTTCCAATGCCCGACATCGCTCGATGAGTTGGCGGACAATGTCGCCGCCGAGGCCTTTGTGCTGGCAACTGCGGTGCACGGCGAGTGAGCGAACTTCAGCCAGATCCCCCCAGAGAATGTTGAGCGCTGCACAGCCAACAACGCATTCCTTGCCCGTATCCTTGCGGATGCTGGTGGCAACAAGGTAATCCTGGAGATGTTGGTAGAGGTATTGAGGGCCTCTGGCAAGCATGACGTTGTTTGAGGCATAGTGGTTGATCAAGGCGGACATGCCATGCACGTCGCCGGCTTTGGCCGGGCGGATGTCGATGGTGCCAAGCATGTCTTCGGTGAGATCAGGAAAGACTGTTTGTACGGGAGTTTTGACGAGTGGAATGTCCAACGGCGTCTCCTGGGCAAAGATGAGGCAGGCACTTCGCCTGTATCGAAAGAAAAAAATCCCTTGTAGGCTTTTTTACCCTGAGGCGCAAGTCCTTGGCTGCTTCTTGACGCCGTTGCCGTGCAATTCCTATACTTGGGCTGTTTTTTGCAAGGTTTTCTCGCCTGTGCATTCTACCCGTTTCTTTGCCCCACTGCTCGTTGACTACGAATGACGGATTCAGTTCCTCAGCCGCCTCAGCCGAAAGAGGGAATGTATCGGCTGGATGAGCAACTGGGTGGAATTTTCTCCAATATGAATGAAAGAGCCCACAAGAGATGAGTGGGTGCAATCCTCACAAAACCTTGTACGCCGTGATAGCCGTATCTCTCCTCCGCCCGCGCAATTCGGATTTGAAATATCTATACCTATTTAACAAATAATGAAAAGGGCATTTCTTCATGATTCTCAATGCATACCAGACAGTGAAGACTGGTGGAACGCAAAAATGGGCGATCTAGATGCAGGGTTTCGAATTGTTAATAGGGTATGGAGTAAAGAGAATACCTTACAACTTATGAAGCAATATGAAATGGGAAATTCAAGCTATAATTAAGCATATTGAAGGCGAAGATGATGGAGAAATTACCAAAAATTTACGAAGGTTATTCAATAATAGAATTAATCAATTTATGGGGAAGAATTCGAAATGGGACGGAAAAAATCAATGGTAACGGAGGCAGCAGGGGTTTTAAGCCAATTTTTGATGGAATATAAACTCTGTCCTGTATCGTGGATTGACGAACCTGATTGGAAACAAGCTTGCAAGAGAGCTGAAGAACTTCTGCGAGAATTAATGGGTAAACCTATAAAGGCAGTTGGATACGAGATGGAAGAGGATGTAAACTACCACGAACGGGGTTCGGTACGCAACTTTCGACGGAACCTCACCATCATGCGATGCCTACAAGAGAGCATGTACTCAAAAATTCGCTATTAGGGTCTGTAAAAAAAGAACCTATGCAATCTCCCGACCAGCCAAAGAGCCGACAGGGTCTGCTGAATTGCCAACATTGGCTTCAGTTGCGGTGGCCACAGGTACCAAGGTGAATGTATCGGTTGGGTTATTGTCCGGTAAAGAGATTCTTTTGATCTAAAAACTGTCAGTAAAAAATAGAAAGTATTCTTTAGAAGTACTGTTACTTACTAAAAACAATTGTTATGGATATTAATACGATAATTGAAAAAAAGTGAATAGTGCTTGAATGATGTTTTTTTTTGAGCGACATCGAGGTAAAAAATTGGGTATTACGTTTCAACGAAAATATTTGCGCCAACGATTTTGAAGCGAGGTATTACGATTCCACTGGTTTATTCCCCTCTGGTCTCCCAGCATCTCGCCTTATGGGGTGGGGAACTAACCTCTGTAAAAGTAATACAAACCCTGCCAACATAGTTCAGATGCCAAAAATGCCATCTAAACTGAGGTTGATTACGAGCAAAAATACCAAACCACCTGAGTGGCGTGATATTTTAGGAGAACCGTAATATGGCACAATTAGCACAGCTTGTTCCGAGCCTGGCGGGCATTCCCGAAGTTCGCATGAGTACCATGGGACATTTGCTTTGGATTTGCTGGCAGCGCACCCTGCCTGCTGCCATCAACCAGACGCTGGAAAACTATGGTGGCATGCAGGTCTACGAGCAGCCGGATCAAGGGCAGGCGATCTGGTTTTTCTTCACCGAAGATGTCTTTTTGGTTCTGGCGCGCTTAATCATCTGGGGCAATTTCAACGAATTGCCGGTGTGCGTGGAACTGTTTCCAGGGCGTCTGCAGATAGACCGCAAGGGCGACATCAGTTTGCTCATCGACCTTGCCCTGCAAAACCAAGAAATCGTTGTGCCCGACAAGCTCGAAGTCTGGGTGCATCCCAAGAGCTGTGAGCGGCGCATCCTGTTGCCGGGCATTGAGTTTCACGAAAAGCGGGGGCGCCAGGGGATGGCCTCGGTCACATGGTATGAGCCTGTGGTCGATGTGCGTATGCCCTTCTCCTCGACCCAGTCCTGGCTTATGATCCTCCATCCGCTCGGCAATCCCGTGGATCGGGCTTTCATCGACGGGTGGTATGTGATGCTGAAGAAGATCACGGAACTCTTGCAGCATCACAAGATCAAATTCATTGTCGAGAATAATTTCTTAGTGGTTGCGCTGGAAAATTTACTCCTGTTGCGCAGCTTTTTGCGGGACTTTTTGGAACTCGTCCACGATATGGATGTGGCTGGCACAAGCTGGCCGTGCGTGAGCGCTGTGGTTGACCGTGGCAATCTGAACTTCAGCGCCGATGTGCCCCAGAAGGTCAATCTCCACTGGGCCAGGCTTGTGGCAGGATTCCCCTATATCTCCTACCGCAATGCCTATTTATTGGGGAAAAGTTTCATTGTCCGCGATCTCCATTTTTCTGGCGATCAGCTGACCATGGACGAATGGTGCAACATCCAGCTGAACGCGAAAGACAGCCGCAACGAAAGCATCTCTGTCTTGATGCCTGGGCGTTTAACTGAGCCTGTCGAAGGGGTGACAGAATGCTTTTTCTGCGGTCTTACCACCCACCCCACCTTTGAATGCCCGACGCTCAAGCTCTCCCGGGAGACCGAAGATATTTGGGACACCATGAGCAAGATGGATCTCGATGCCATCAACAGGGCTTTCCAGAAGATCGAAAAGAAATTGGAGGAAAATACCCAGACAGGGATTCTTTCGCTCTTGAAGGAAAACGGCAATGTCTCCATCTTGCTGCGGGCGATTTTCGATATCTGCAAGTATTCGCAGTTGCGCAATGTGCAGCATTTTTGGCTCTATCGCATGAAGGAGCCCGATCCCGACGAAAAGCCTTTGAAGCGCGACGACAACAGCATTGCCTGGGAAGTCTTGGATGGCTTGCGCAAAACCAATGAGACCAATTTTGCCCAGAGCACGAAGCATATACAGCAGCTCTTGGACGAGCATTCCCGCGATGCCAGATTGCACACGATGGCGGGTTTTGTGGCTATCGGCAAGAAAGACTATGCCCAGGCCATAGCCTCCTTCACCCGCGCTTCCGTGCTCACCTCCAACGTGCCCCTGCAGGGCTGGAACGAGTATTTAATCGCCAGGGTGGAAGAGGTGCAGGGATCCTACGCCAGCGCCATCCAGCACTATAAGAAGGTGTCCCGCATCTTGCCGGATTCCATTGAATGCCGATATCGGGCTGTTGTGTGCCGGGTCAAGATGGGCTTTGTCGAACAGACCTTGGATGAAATTATGGCCTTGATCGACGCCAATTCCTTTATTTTCAACCGTTTTTTGATCGATCCGGGTCTTGAGCGCGGCCGCATCATGATTTTGCAGCATTTGTTCTCCCAATGGAACGAGACCGAAAAACGAGCGAGTTCCGAGCGCGAGAATATTCTTGCCATGCGGACGGAATTTGAGCAGTGGTTTACCAAGAAGCACGAATACTACCGCGTTATGGATCCCAAGCTGCAGGATATCGAACTGCTCTCTGAGATAAAGAATTTTGTGGCCTTTCTTGAGGTCATCAAGAATCGTCCCAAATTGGAAGAAGAGCTCAAGGAGCATATCGAGGAAGAAGTCCAAGACTTGCGCGATCAGTACGACGCCTATTTAAACGCCTTCAAGGTCGTGCGCGACGAGGCAGCCTGGTTTCCTTTTCCAACCGCTCTGAAGGAATTTGGCAAGGATTTCAATTTGGCTGCGGGGATTTTGAACAATGCCTATCGGAGCGATTTCAGAAAGGTCGAGGTCTTCCACGATGCGACGAAGAATCTCGAAAAGCTCGAGGGCTTGCTTCGGCGTTTGCGCAGGCGTTTAAAAAGTCTGCGCTTGGTGCGCGACGCTACCCTTTTTGCCATGACCATGGCCAAGACCTTTTGCGTTTTGGAGGCGATCGGCATAGGGCTTGCGGTGATTTTCTTCCTCGTTGTGGGCTTCTTTGGTCACACCTTAGGGCTTGAGGGGCTCAGAGCCTTGATCGCCGCCAACAAGGTCTCGATTTTGGAGGTCACCTTGGTGGTGATTACGGTTGTGAGTCTGGGCTTGAGCGCGTTGCGTACGACCGTGATCTTTGATTCGCGCAGGGATAAGCTCGTTGAACAGGCGAAGAACAAGCGCGAGGTGACCGAACAGGTGCGTTTGAGCAAGATCCGCTTGGAGCAAAAAGAGCGGAAAGAACAGCAGAAACGCAAGCAGGAAGAAGACAAGCAGGCAGAGATTCGGCGGGAGTTGCGCGAACGCATGCACGAAAAGGATTCCTAGTCAACCACACTGTACATTTTTGATATAAAAATAAGTTTTTTAATTAAAAAACAAGGGATGTTGTACTGTTTGACAACATAAAAAGAACCATTCAAAATGGAATTTATTCGTGTTCTAAATTTCGAGGAACAACCATTACAGGAATGGAACTTGGAATTATTCTTTGTGGATTTGCGGGTTGTCCTATTGAAATTAACATCGTTTTTGGGATTACTGTTATTATATTGGGTTGTTATTTAACCAATTAAAAATTATTTTTTTGAACTTCACTTATATAGTGATGCTTTATTGTTTAGTTTTGCTCATGAATGTTTTTTTTCATGAGCAAAAACCCTGGATCCAACGTTAGCAGAATTTTTGCCCGAGGAGAGGGAGTCATGACCTTTTTTTCAAAGCGTGTCCTGCAATGGATAGCGGGCTTTTTTGCGGTCGTAACCCTGGTTCTTTTGGGGCAGATCGACAGTTTCATCTATACGGTGACCGAAGCCTTGTTCACCGGATGGGGATGGGTTGTTTGCGGGCTCACCGTGCTCATCGAGATTTTTGGTCTTGTCTATCTCTACAAGGCCTTTTTTGCACGGCCTGCGCGTCTTGTGCTGAAACTCGACGCCAGCGACGAAGAGCGAGCCGCGTTTACGAGGGAGCTGCACAAGCGTCTTTTGACCAATCCCCATATCAAGGCCTCATCGCTCGATCCCAGTGATCCGAATTTTGTTCAAAAGGCCTTAGCGCATTTGGATGTCATTGCCGACAAAGAGATTCGCTCCAACGGCAAGAAGGTTTTTTTGGGGACAGCCTTGGCGCAAAACGGGCGTTTGGATGCTGTGATTGTTTTTGTCACCTTGTGTCGCATGGTGTGGCGGATTTCAGGCATCTACAACCAGAAGCCAAGCGCTGAAGAGTTTATGAGTGTGATAGGCACAGTCTCTTCGTCGACCTTTGTGGCCTTTTCCATTGATGCGCTCGATATTCCCCAGATGATCACCGACACCATGAACGAAATGGTGCCCTCTATCGCGCCGGCGGTTGCTGCGCAGTCTGTGCCGTTTTTTGGCTCCTGTCTCCATGTCTTTACCCATTCGCTCATCGACGGCGCTGCCAACTGTCTGCTCGCTGTGCGCGCAGGGATTATCACCAGGCGTGCCTATTCCTTTGGTGTGTACGGAGGAAAGGAGGGACTGAGACAATCGTGTGTGCGGGAAACAGCGCAGATGATGCTCGACATCTCCCAGGAATCGGTTGGCTATGTGGTGAGCGCTTTGAAGAAGGAAATCCAGGAGGTTTCCGCTGCCAAGGGCAAGAAGCTCGCGCAGGGGGTGAAGGAGACAGCACAGGCAACCGTGGAAGGCGCTGGCAAGGCTGTTGGCAAGGTCAAAGACGGTGCCAATTATCTGATGGATGGCGCCCAGCTGATCACCCAGGGGGTGGGGCAGGCTGCCAGTCAGGTGACCGACTTTGTGGTGACAAGCGCGAAGTCGGTTGTGCGCAAGCCTGAGCGGGAAAAGCTTGCGTGTGAGCTCAAAGATCCTGCTGAGAGAGACGAAACAAAAGCCCGTGAGGAAAATGCCAAGCGGGAAAAGCGTGCGTATGAGCGCAAAGACCCTGCTGAGAGAGACGGAATAAAAGCCAATGCCAGCGATGAAAATGCCAAGCAGGAAACGATCTCTGCTGAGAGAAACGATAGTGTCGATGCTTCGGATGATACGAGAGAAGAGCGCTCTGGGGTTGTTGCACGCATGCAGCAGGGGGCGAGTGCGCTTGGCAAGGGAGCTGGTCGTGCTGCCAAGGTGGTTGGCGAAGGCACAGGGCTTTTGGTGCATGAGGTGGGACAGGGCGTCAACGAAGGAGGAAAAAAAATCGCCTCCTTTTTCAAAGAGACGAAGGTCGGCCGTTGGTTAGGACGGAAAAAGGGAGGGGATGCATGAAGAGCTTGCGTGATTTTTCGTTCCACGCCATTGATTGGGATCTCTCACCCGAAGACGCTGTGACGCTTTATTTGGAGTGGGGCAACAACAGCTGGGATCATAGGCATCCGCCTGTTTGCTCAAAAAGCGATTCCTCACTCTATTTTGTGGTCGACAGCTGGCAGGATCCGCCTGTCATTCGGCTGGTTTTGCGCACCATGGAAAAGGCCGAGGATGTGTGTGTCGTCCCTGTACCTGAGCATCTTCTGCCTTTTCACCGCAATGTTCACGGCACATGGCGAGGAATTTGTGAACCGGTGCCTGAGATCAAGGCATGGCTCAAAGAAGAGATGGATAAGGACTAAGGTTTGGCAAAAAGCAGGTTGAGAAAAACCGCTTTTTGCCTTTTTTATTGGGCGAGAGCTACTTTTTACCCAAAGAATATCTGGATTGTAATACCTCATTCTTAGGGAATTTGGGCTGCGGGATTCACTCGGGGAGAGAGATCTCTCTTGGCAGACTCCATGAGTGTTCGAGACGCCGTGTCTTTGGGAAAAAACAAGCCATGGCAACAGTCTTTTCGGACGAGCAGCATATATAATTTTTGCTAGAATAATTATAAGTATTTATAATGTTATGCTCGTGATGGAATCTGTCTTCCCAATCTTTTATGTGCAACACGGTAACTCAACAGACCAAGAGGAGATAAGAAAATCTTTTGCATCGTGAGTATATATGATCGAAGAATTTTATTTTTGCATCATATTTTCTGTGCTTTAAGTTCCTCAATATCCTCCAATGGCAATTTCGTAATCTCTCCGATCAGTTCAGGCGAAAAACCTTCCTGAAGCATTGCTAAGGCATCTTCCAGCTTCGCTTCTAATATTGCTTCCTTTCTTGCTTCCATTTTCAATTCATTCAAAAAGTATTCCTGAGTATTCTTCTTCCAATCAATTCCAGTGCTATCAACCATTTTTACAACCTCCTCCAAGGACGCAAAGCGAATATTTGATGCGCCTGCATCTTGAATAAAGCGTTTATAAAGTGTTTCCACAATCGCAATGATGGCCTTAAGCAGTTCTTGATGCTCAGGCAGCGCCAAAACATTTGTACTTGTTG
>JAFSVD010000029.1 GCA_017450275.1 Desulfovibrio sp.
ACTTCCTCATAGTCTATCGAGAAGAATGTTGCCGTGGCTTGTTTTTTCCTCAAGCCACGGTGTGTCGAACCTCATGGAGTCTGCCAAGAGAGATCACTCTCCCCGAGTAAATCCCGCAGACATAATTCCCTATACAAGAACTAGCTATTATACTCCAGATATTTTTTTTGGGTAAAGGGTAGGGTTAGCAAGGCTCATTTGGCTGGTCACATCAAACCTGGTGAGACACGCTTGTTATTCACAATGACAACGGCTCTCCAATGAAGGGCAGCACCATGCTCGCTACTTTGCAGTCGCTTGGCATTGTTGCCTCCTTCAGCAGACTTGAGTCAGCAATGACAATGTTTTTGCTGAAAGCCTCTTCAGCACTTTTCAAAGCAGACCTGGATACAATGGCAAAATGGCTTTGTCAGTCTTGATGATGCGCGACAATTCGTCGCTTCCTTCGTCGACTGGTACAACAATAAACACAGTCACAGCGGGATCTGCTATCTGACGCCAGCTCAGCGGCATCGTGGAAATTGGAGGGCTGTCCTCAAGAATAGAACTGAGGTCTATGAGAAAGCCAAATCCGATCATTCTGATCGCGACTGGCGTAAGCAGGTCTTCTCTGCCTCTTGTCTTGCGTAGGTGCCTACGCAGTCAGATACGTGCGCAAAAGCAGAAGAAAGACCGTGGAGAGATCGCTGACCAGCCAGAGGCATTGGGGAAAGCAATGAGAGGAACCCAATTTTACAGGTGGAAAATTGTTCAGATTATCGAATGAGGTTCACAGAGAACATTTCTGGTTGGATGGTTCGACTATAGCGCACAGCAGGCAGACCAAAGAGTATAATGTACTGTAAGGTATACTTTTCTGGAATCTGCAGTTTGGCGTAGATTTCTGGAATTTTCTTGGCAATCATTAAGGCCCAATCACACCAAAGCGTCCCTAAACCAAGGCTTTGCGCATAGAGTTCAAAATAAGAAAGAGCAATAATGGGATCTGCTATCTCGCAGCCAGGAATCGTCCGTTCAAGATTCAGAGCCACCGCGATCATGGCCGGGGCGTTACGAAAGATCATGTCGTTGCCGGCTGCAAAGGCTTCGCGAGCCTGATAGAAGACCTGCGGCATGTCTTTTGATTCGCCGATCTTTTGATAGCTTATGGCACGGATCTCATCCATTTTTTCTCGCGTGCTGACGATTGAAAAATGGAGATTGTCGGCATTGCCGCCCGTAGGAGCGTAGGGAAGCATAGAGACAAGGTTGTTGAGGATATCCTGGCCAACGTCTTCTTTTTTGTAGAAACGAATACTACGTCGGGATTGAATCAGTCGTAAAAGATCGTCGCTCTTCCCATAGCCAACTTGCAACGAATCCTGTGAACGTTTGTTTCCAAAGGAGAGAGCCCCTGTTGGGCAGATGGCAAAACAGTGCTGGCAGCCAACACAATTTTCCTCTTTGCCTTGCACATACCGAGGTACCTCCCCCTCGTTCAGCTGCAGGGCGTTTACCACGCAATCTTTGACGCACAATCCGCAATGACAGCAACGTTCTTGATCAACTGTAATGGATCGTTGCATCCCTTTCTCCTTGTGCGCTTTAGCGTTTTAAAGGTTCATACACGGGCATTCTGCCCACACCGAAGTGAATGACCCATTCAGGGCGTTCTGGGATAGGAATCCAGTAGCCGTAAAGATCTTCAGAGGAGGGGCCTTTGTAGGTAACCGCAATCGCCTTCTTGGTATCAATGGCTTTCGTGCAAAGACAACCACGATGATCTTCCGGTTTTCCAATTGAAGAGCACTTGATTCCAGGCGCAAGGCCAAGCTCTGCTGCTTTTGTATTGACCGCGATCATTTCCCTGCTTCTTTGGGTGATCGTCACCGGTTCGGGAAAAGCATCCCACATCACATGAAAGGCTTGGATGATTTCTTGATCAGTCATTGCGGACTCCTTACTGATAGTGATTGATCGCTTCGAACGTTCTCTTTGTACACCGTGAGAGAGCGTATCCAAATGCGTTTGAGATCATGCAGGGGAAGCACTGAGCGCAAAACCTTTGCCTGCAAAATCGCTCCTTCCAAAGCAGAGAAGAAAAAACGTGCCTGAATTTGACAATCAAGCCTTGTATCGACTTCACCGCATTCTTTGGCCTCAGCCAAGCAGGCCGCAATGTTGTTTTGCCACTCTGCAAAGATTTTTGCGAGGGCTTGCCTGAAGGCCTCATTTTGATCGGAGAGTTCTTGGCTTAAGTTCCCCACAAAGCAGCCTCGCGTGCAGCCTTGGGCTTCCATTTCGGCGATCACGTGGTCAAGATAGGCTTCGATCCTGGCAAGAGGTGACCTCTTTGTGTCGGTCAAAAAGCCGATGAGAATCTTTTCGTTTTCAGCAACGAAGCGGGCGAGCAACTCGAGTCCAAACGCTTGTTTGGTGCGAAAATAGTGGTAGAATGAGCCCTTGGGCACAGCCGCCTTGGTTAAAATAGCCTCAAGCCCGGTTGCATTGTAGCCAAGGAGCGGGACAAGCTGCATGCCTGCCTTGAGAATGCGTTCTTTTGCGTCGTCGCGTTTCATAGTCATAGCATTTTTTTGAGTAGACCGGTTGTCTCTCTTTTGTCAAGTGGCGTTCCGCAATGAGGCCACACCAATTCTCGGGGTGATTGACGAAAAGCGGAGCCAAAAAAAAGCCTTCCATGGGTGGTTCATGGAAGGCTTGGCGCTCATAAATATGGTGCCGAGGAACAGAATTGAACTGCTGACACAGGGCTTTTCAGGCCCCCGCTCTACCGACTGAGCTACCTCGGCGACAGGTGTATGTATAGTCCTTTTGCCCTGGCTTGGCAAGTCTTTTTTTTGGCTTGAGTCTATTTTTTTTGAGAGGGGAGGGATTCGGGGGGAAGTATCGCAAGAAGATCGTGTTTAAGGGCAAAAAGAAGGGCAAATTGGGCGGTTTCGGCATCCATATCCTCTTGGATGCGGGTATAGAGGAGGGTGCCGTCGATGCCATTTCTGGCGAAGGTGAGGATTTTTCGCATATCCACTGAATCCAGAAAGAGGGTGAGCGGCGGCCAATACACGGCGACTTCCCTGTTGCGGAGCACGTTTTTCCCATGCTGGGTGAGTGCAAGCGTCATCCCGTGAAAGGGCGGATCAATGAGAACGTGTGTTGGGTGGTGGCTGAAGATCTTGGTGTAGTCGAGAAAGCAGGGGTGTTCTGCTGCGCGTATGCGTGCTTCTTCCTCGGCAGAAATGGGGATTTCCCAGAGTTGATCGAGAATGCCAAGCCAGCGTTCAATAATTTGCTCCCAACTGTATCCTTGGCAGACAAAGGCTCGTCCTTTTTGCCCCATGCTTTGCCGAAGAGTGGGCGATGTGGCCAAGGTTTCAATGGCTTTGGCAAGCGCGTCAACATCGATGGGCGTTTGTTCGGCCAAAAAGAGCTGGAAAATATTTTCCGGCAAAATCGGCCTGATGGTGTTTAATCTGGGGGTATGGAGCGGAGCGAGAGTTGGAATGAGAAAACCGCACTCACCATGGCGGAGGATGTCTCTGTATCCATCCCAGTCTGAGGCAATGACAGGAAGTCCCATGGCCTGGGCTTCGAGTATGGTGAGACCAAAGGTCTCTTGAATATTGTCTGATGGGGAAAGAAAGATATCGCTCGCTCGGTAGATGGTTTCAAGCTCGCTGTCTGATGGCGAATCGAAGATGGTGCACGGAATCCCAAAGGCTTTGGTCTGGGCTTCGAGCACCTTGGGATAGGTGTCGTTTTCTCTGATGCGTCCGGAGAGAAGAAGATGGATGCGAGGTGGGTTTTCCCGCTGTTGGAGGCGATGGAGGGCAAGGATGAGCGGTAGCAAATCCATCTTGTCGTCAACGGTGATGCGACCGTGGGCAAGGCAGACCACTTCCTGCTGCTCAATGCCAAGATGTTCCCGCGCTTGGATTTTTTCTTGGCTGCTTGCGGGACGAAATTTGTGGATATTGACCCCAAGAGGAAGCAGTCTGAGATCTGGCTGGTGCCAGGTATCCGGAATACGGTAGTTTGCCCGAAGTTGGCTAAAATAGCCCTGGATGACATCAATGGCTGCCTGTGAGGTTGCTAAAATAACGTCCCGTGGGCTTGCTCCTGGCCATATTTCCTGGAGAAAATCCTGGGCAAAGTGGTGGTAGCTGAGCGTGTGTGGCGTGCTTGTGATGGGAAAAAGGCGCTTGGAGAAGGTATTGCGTATTTTGGCCAAATAAATCTGTTCGGTTAAGGGATCGGCAAAATGGAAGCAGAAAAAATCCTTGGAGCCGAGGCTTTGTATGACATGCTGGCATGGGTGGATGTGAACGGCTTGGCGTTTGACGGCTGGCCAGTCCAAGGTCGGCAGATTTTTCTGCATGTTCTTCGGATCATAGAGAAAGAAATGGTATTCATCGAAGGGATCCATCGCAAAAAGCGTCTGGATAAAGCCTTCATTGGCCACCGTCCGACCCAGGATAACATTTGGCTCAAGAAATTCGTGGAACGTTCCAAAAATTTTGGGATGCTTCATGGAAACTGTCTCTTTTTGACATGAAAGCGAGATTTCCACAAAAAAAAAGACAGTCGTTAAACAACTGTCTTTTTTTGCTATATGGAGCCCATGATCAGGATTGAACTGATGACCTCATCCTTACCAAGGATGCACTCTACCGACTGAGCTACATGGGCGTTGTGTCACAACCAACGAACAAACGCAGTATACACGATGCGGCTTTGCTGTCAAGCATTTTTTTTGTTCGCCAGGGCGACTGTGAGACTGTCCAGGCTTTCTTCGTCGAGATCGCGCATCAGTTTCCCGATATATTGTTTTTGTCGACGAATGGCTTCTTTTTTGGTCAAACGCGTACAGTGGTCTAGGGCAGAAAGCAGCGGATCCGGGAGGTTGAATTCAGCTCGTTCACTGGGCGAAAGCGTGAGCAAGGCTTCGCCAAGACGCTGAAGAGCCGTTGCCTGACGCTTTTTTGCGGAGCGGCTGAGAGGCGGTTGCGGATCCTGTGGGGTGGGGGGGAGAGTATCTGCTCTCATGGCGTTAGCAAAAAAGACCCAAGAGAATGCCACCAAGCATGATGGGGGCGATGATGCCATTAAAGGTAAAGAAGGCCGTATTGACATAGCGAAGGTCTTTGGGGAGCATGAGTTTGTGTTCACACACAAGCAGGAAGGTTATGCCCGCACAAATGATATACCACCAAATCGAGAGATTGGCCGCATAGCCTGTCAAGACGAGAAAGATTGCTGTCATCCCATGCGAAAAACCGGCAATGGCAAGAGCCTTGTCTGTGCCCATGTCTGCGGGAACAGAGTGCAGGCCATAGGCGCGGTCAAAATCGACATCCAAAAAGGCGTAATAGATGTCAAAGGCACCCACCCAGAACAAGACAGCCAGAGCAAGCAAGATCGGGGCGAGGGGAAGGGTGGTGGGACTTATGCTCAGCCAACCGGCAATGGGAGCCAGTCCTAAGGTTCCGCCCAGCCAGAAATGACAAAGCGATGTGTATCGTTTAAGATAGCTATAGACTATGACAATGGCCAACGCCAGAAACGAAAGCCAAAAACAGGTTTCATTGAGGGCTCCGCAACTGAAGATGAAGAGGTAGCTCATACAGACGCAAAAGCCCACAGTCTGGGATTTTGTGATGGCGCCTGTGACTAAGGGGCGCATTTGGGTGCGGGGATTGAGTCTGTCGTAGGGAAGATCCGCAAGCCGGTTGAAGGCCATGGCAACGGAGCGTATGGCAATCATTGCCAGCGTCAGATAGACAAAGGTGCGAAGCGATGGCAGCCCATTTGCCGCAAGACAGCATCCTGCCCATGCATAGGGAAGCGCAAAAATCGAATGCTCAATCTTTATCATGCGCAAGATGGTGCCAACAGATCCAAAGATCGTCTGCATAGTTATCCTCCACAATCCGAGGGATCGTTGTGTAGTTTGGCAAGCGTATGGCCGAGGGCTGGAAGAAGAACTTCCAGATTTTCCAAAACAGCCTTGCGACTCCCAGGAAGATTGATAACCAGGGTTGTTCCGATAATGCCCGCGCAGGCACGGGAGAGCATGGCATACGGGGTTTTTGACAGACTGTGTGCCATCATAGCGTGGGTAAAGCCAGGCAAATGCGTATCAAGCACCTTCATGGTGGCTTCAGGAGTTGTGTCGCGCTGGGTTATGCCTGTACCACCGCTTGTTATGATTATATCATAATGGTTGGTGAGGGCGCATTCCGTGAGCAGTGCCCGCAAGGCAAAAGGATCGTCTGGCAGAAGAAAGCCCTGGCTCAGGCACAATGGAAGGGCTTGGGCTATGCATTCGGGTATCATAGGACCTGCCGTGTCTTGGCGCACCCCTTGCGCCCCCTTGTCTGAGAGGGTAATCCAAGCAAGGCTGACGCCTTCTTTGTGCAGGGAAAACGTCGATGTCCCTGCAGAAATGGGGGTGTTTGCTTGCAGAAGGGGGGCTGTGACAGCATGGGGATCGGAGGGTATACGGAGATTGCCAACCACGCACAGCTCGATCCCCTCGCTCGAAAGCTGCGTGCCAACGGGTATGGGCGGCATAGAGGGCGAGTGTGCATAGGTATGCGAGGGCATGCGTGAGGCTGCTTGCTTGGGCAGCACAGGCAGGATGGATCCTTTGGGACAATCGATCAACGACAGTGTGAGAGAGTTTTGAGAATGCATGGGAATGTTGCACGCTCCCTTGGTTACGACAAAGTTCACATCGAAGAACATCGACCGAAATTGAGGCTTGAATTGGGAAAAAGACAGTATAAGCGTGACCTTTTTTGATACGGGCATGCTGCTTGACTGTCAAGCGATGCCCTTTTTCCCTGGGCAAGCGGGAGAGAATGATTGTCATGAGTAGAAGTGATGACCAGACACAGCATTTATCGATTTTGCAGAGTGGGCATTTGCCCTCCGATCAAGCACCGTCGCATACCCAGCTGCAGAGTTTTCCCAACCGATGGACAAAGACACCCTATCTTATCACCATCGATTTTCCCGAATTCACCTCCCTGTGTCCTGTGACAGGGCAGCCTGATTTTGGGCGCATCTATGTGGAGTATATTCCCCATGCTTTGTGCGTGGAGACCAAGAGCTGGAAGCTCTATATGCAAAGCTATCGCAACCACCATACCTTTATGGAAACAGTGACCAACCAGATCCTCAGCGATCTGTGTCTGGTGCTTGATCCCGCATGGTGCCGCGTGCAAGGTCTTTTCGCCCCCAGGGGGGGAACGCGTCTCAATGTCTATGCCGAACGCTTCGCAACCACGCTCTCATCCGAACAAACAACACAAATCCGGGATTTCGTTGCACAGTATCGAATCGATGCGCATATTCAAACCGTCCATCAATCAGTCAACGCCTAAGGGCTCTCGTTTCCTGGCTCTCTCAAAGCAGCTTTTTTGCCTGACGCTTTTTTCCCGCATACTCGGGCTTTGTCGGGATGTGGCGATCGCTTGGATTGTGGGATCCGGTCTCTATGGGGATCTTTTGGCGCAAGTGTTGCGCATTCCCCATAGTGTCCGCAGGCTTCTGAGTGAGGGTTCGCTCTCTCTCCATTTGACAACCTGCTTTATCGCGGAAAACAACGCCCCACAGCTTTTTTGGTCTGTCCACAAACGGGTCTGCGCTCTCGTCTTGTGCTGCACGCTGCTGTGCGTAGGCGCAGCCCCGTGGATCGCCTCGGCTCTTTCTGTGGAGCAGGGGGGCGATATCTTGCGTACGTCCCTGCTTCGTTTGGCTCTGCCCTATTGCTTTTTTGCCGGTATGGCAGCCGTATGCATGAGTTATCTCCATGCCTGTGGCGAGATTGTGCGCTCTCTCTTTTCTCCGATTCTCTTCAATCTTGTGCTTCTATCGTGTATCGCCATCGCTGCCTGTTCCCCTGATGCAGCCCTGTGGCTTGTCTGTGGGGGCTTTTCCCTGGCAGGTCTTGTCCAATGGCTCTATCAGGAATGGCTGATCAGAAAACGCCCTTCTTTTGGGAGCTCCAGCCCCCCCACGACTTCGCCTTCCCACATTTTGGCCGAGCAGCCGCTCTCCTTGTTGGCCGCATCGAGCTATCACGGCATTGTCTTTGTGGGGATGATTGCGCTTTCTGCTTGGGGAGAAGGGCAGGTTGCTGCCCTTTTTTACGCTGAGCGTCTCTTGGAATTGCCCTTGGGGCTTTTAGGGATTTCGCTTGGCATGGCGCAGCTTCCTGCGTTGGCGCGCTTTTTTTCTCAGAAAAAGTATGGACGATTCCGGCGCCAGCTTTCCGTTGCCCTGCACTGGATGCTTCTTTTGCTTATTCCCTGTGGGGCGGGATTGTATGCCATTGGAGATCCCTTGGTGGAGCTCTTGTTTGGCCATGGGAATTTTACCCTTGAAGGGCTTGCACGGACTTGGTACGTTGTGCAAACACTCATCCTTGCGCTTCCGGCCTGTGCCTTGGGGCGTCTTTTTGTCGGCGCAGTCCTTGCGAGCTTAGGTCTCAGTGTTGCTGCGACCATGACCCTTGTGAGTGTCCTGGTAGCTGCCCTTTTGTGTGCCTTGGGGCTCTTTCCAACAATCGCCTGTGTTTTGGCGCTTTGGCTGCACGCAGCAGGGCTGTGGGGCTATCTGCGCTACCACGGACTGTGCGCGTGGCGATGGTCGCTGCGTGTCTGGCTGGCGCATGGCTTGGGAGGCTGTGCGGCCTTTGCTGTTGCACGGGCGTGTTGTTTGGCCAAAGACCTTGTGGGAACATCTCTCGCTCTTTTCTGTGCGGTTTTTTTGGCCGTCTTTGTGTGGATTGTGCTTTTGCAACTCACTGCCCCAAGAGATGTGAAACGTCTTTTGGCACGGTTTTTTTAGCGGATACCGGATTGGAAGGGAGGCGTATGCATACGGGCTTTCGAAAGCTCTGTTTGGAACTTGCGCCCCGCCATGAGCGAGCCATCGTTTTGGGGGCAACGGGTTCATGGGCCTTTGCGTGCGGAGTGCTTTGTTTGCAGCTCCTCCGTGGCAGCCCCCCTGTCGATGCGGATATCATTGTCCTGCACGATACCGTGTTCAGCTCCAGGGATAGAGCGTGTTTGACGCAATTGGGTGTTCAGTGTTTGTGTTTTGATTGTTTGGATGCCTTCCGAAAAGAGCTGTTGACAGAAACGTGTGCCTCGATTTTTTCCCTGCTCTCCCTTGCAAAGTTTGCCTGCTTTGATTTCCTTCATCGGTATACCAAGCTGCTTTGGCTCGATTGCGATATTGTGGTTCAGGAGAGCTTTGACGATATTTGGGCGTATGGGCCTTTGGCGCTTTCTGAAGAAGACGACCATTTCTACGACCATCCTGCTGCAAAGACCTGTGCCATCAATTTTGAGGGATCCTTTCCAGGCATTGATGTATCGCAGCCGAATTTGAATTCTGGCGTCCTTGTCTTTGACCGTATGATTCCCGATTGGGAGGAGCGTTCCGCAGCCTGTCTTGCTTTTGTGCGCGAGCACAAAAAAAGACTCCGCTATCCTGACCAGGCTGTGTTTACCATGCTCGCGCAGGCCATGGCCTATCAGGACAATCCCCGCATGCATCTGCCCAATCGTTTCAATTGTCATCCCCGCAATCCGCAATCGCTCTATGCCACCTTTGTCCATTGTTTTGGTCCCTACAAGGTCTGGAACGACGGTCTCATGCTCGCATCCTATCCTGAGTGGCAGCGTGTGTACAAAGCCTGGCTTTCCATGGGCGGCAGTCCGTATCAGGGGAAGATGGAAAACAGCGAGTATGGCCAAAAAAATATCTTCGCTGTGTTGCGGCATTTTTTTGCGCTCTACGAAAACGGCGAGAAAGCCCTTGCGACCATGCACAAAGAGCTTGTCAAGGAACGCAAGCTCCGTACGCATTGGGAACGGATTGCGAAAATCCTTTTGGAGAAAAAAAACGGAGTCGATGCCGAAGGCAAAAACCATGCAGAGTGATCGAGGGCAAGCGTGGCCGTTTTCTTGCAATCTATGCAAAAGTGTGCTAATGAAGTCGTACATTGCTACAATTAAGGCGTATTTCCACCTTCTGCCTGTTTCTGAAAGCAGGAGATTTTCCGCGTAGTCATTGCTCTGCTCAGTTTTATCAAATTTCGCGACAATAGAGCCTCCTGAGAGCCTCCTGGCTTCCTTGACCTCTCATCATGCTTCTGCATCAAACACGGAGTGTCACATTTCAAGAGGATCCTGGGCAAAAAATTCGTATCAACAAATGCAAGTTGATAGAACACAATGAAGGTCTGGTGTTTTTATAAACCACTCTCTATTGAAACCGGCACTTCCAGCAGCACTGCTCGCTGACCACGAATGACGGATTCAGGTTCTCCCTAGCCTCAGCCGGAAGATGTACTCTATCGGTTGGATGAGGAACGGGGAATGATCTGCGGTTGTGGATTTTCTCCAATGTGAATGAAAGAGACCAGAAGATCGGCCATCTTTCCTTATCGCTTGAAGGTGAGGGCAGGAGGATTCCCTTGTATGCATCTGGAGCAATGTGGCAAAACCAGTGTATGTTGTAATTGGAACTTTTGTATAGTTTGAGCCCACAGTCTATTTTCATTGTACAACATCAGCTCAATTATCGATATTATGACTAGATTAATGAAAATTGGTGAAGCGGCAAAAGCCTTGGGGGTATCCATCTCGACCCTTCGTCGTTGGCAGAAAAAAGGCAAGCTTGAGCCTGTTCTTACCCCAGGTGGACATCGTCGCTATGACATGTCAAAACTGCTTCCGCAAGAATTTCATGCAGCGGAGACCAGTGCTTGTAAAACGATTGCGTATGCCCGATCCAGTCATGACCAGAAAGACGATCTTGAGCGTCAGCAAAAAGATCTCGAACTCTATTGTGCGAAAAACGGTTGGACATTTGAACGTATTGTGGATCGTGGAAGCGGCCAAAAAGCGCTATCGCACATCCTCGAAGCCATTCTTGCAGATCGTGTCGATCGTCTCGTTATAACCCATAAAGACAGGCTGCCACGCTTTGGGGCAGAGCTTGTCTTTGCCCTCTGTGAAGCCAAAAACGTCGAAATCATCATCGTCAACGAAGAAGAAGACGTTTGTTGCGAAGAAGATGATGCCAAGGATGTGCTTGCGATGATCGATCTTTTTTCAGCGCGTTTGCGGCAAGCGTTCCAGAAAGAATCAGAAGATGCCTGAGGTTGCTTTCCTGTATCTTTGGGGCAGAGATTGGGGGGGCACCAAAAAAAGCGATGGTCTTTGGTGCGCGTAGTGAAATCTGGCATCGATACTTTGGACACAGTAAGAGGGAAATGATTCGGGTAGATGCTGCGTGGCGTTCAGAATGGATGCCCTTTTGTTTGTTCAGGAAAAGGAGGCGGCACTGCCAGATTGCCTAAGCAGTGCTGTTGCAGGGAGAAGACTGTCAGCATGGCTCCTTATAGTATTACGGTTCTCCAAAAATATCCCACCACTAAGGTGCTTGGATATTTTTGCTCGTAATCAGCCTCAGTTCAGATGGCATTTTTGCCATCTGAACTACGTTGGCAGGGTTTGTACGCTCTTTGTACAAACCGATAAACGTTAATCAACGTCAGGATGCCTCGGAAGAAATGACCTCGCAAACGACACTCAGTAGACAAGCCAGAGAAAGGTACGAAACGGGTGTGTCGCTTTTACGATCTGCCAACATTGGCGAGAGGAGCCATGTTTTTACATGCGTCACAAGGCCTTTACAGGCTTTATATCAGGAGTCAAAGATGG
>JAFSVD010000030.1 GCA_017450275.1 Desulfovibrio sp.
TCCATGGGAATATGGATCCTTTTTTTGACATAAAGCCCAGAAAAGTTGTAGTGCTGTTCCTTTACCGCTTACGAATACATGTAGTCGTATGCGGTGAGGATATTGAGAAAATGGCGACTCTGGAACGGATATGTACGCCCGAGGAGGCATTGGAAAAAGATGCAAAATTGGAGACTCATGCAGTGCCTACCAATGGGCGCTGGCTCAATTTCGCAGAAAATGAGGCCATAAATGTCTGTAGACAGTGCTTAAAGGACGGAATTTCCTCTGTCGAACAGCTCGCAGAGCATCTGGCTTCCTGGCAGAAAAAACGAACTTTTGTAGATTTTAAGCTTACCTTGAATCGTTTTAGAGAGGTTTTTTTCATGGTTTACAGATCGGCTGATCCTCCATTGCATTAATATATTGGCAAGAATAATTAATTGTAAAAATTTTGTAATATCGGAAATATATCTATATAGTAAACGAAATAAATTTTTTCACAAGATATTGTTGTATAATACAATAGATATTTTCTAAAATTATTATAGACTATCAGCAGGTATAATTTATAAAAATTCTAGACACCAATTATTAGGCAGTATTGCCCCTTGCCTCGGTCGTAGAGGCTCCTTGAGGCGTAGAATTCCCTTCAGGGGCAGATTCACTCCCGTTTTCTGCCCGTGGCTTAGAACCTGGCTTCTTGCGTGGTGAACCATCCGTATTTTTTATTTCCCCAAATTTGGAACGCTAAGGAATTTTCGATTTGGTGCATCTTCGGATTTTCTTGAACATCCATACTCCACCCGTCGTTCGTGGACTTCAGCTGAAAATCCTGCCCTTTCGATCCAACGGCTCATGGATTCAGGTATCTGTAATATCTCTAGAAAAATAATGGTAAAAATATAGAAAAAGTCGTGTGAAAAACTTTATTTCGTTTACTATATTTTGTTAAATATCATAATACAAGACAAATGAATTAAAAAATGTAAAGAAATATAAAATAATACCTCACATTGAAAGTGAGACTGATAGATCCAAAAAAATGTTGTTTTTTTTGGGGGGACTACTTTTTTGTACTCTAAAAAACACTTTGAAGCTAATTTTCTACAATGTGAATGAAATAGAGCAGGAGGGACTTTTGTTATTCGTGCTTGTGGCAGTGGCAATGCTGGCATTTGCCGCAGCAGGTATGGCCTTTGGCGTGCTCGCTTTTGCGTGATGCGGGTTTAGGAATAATGACCCGGTTGCCGTTGATCGCGAGCGTAAAGCCTCCTGCCCCTTTGAAAAAGATTTGTTCGGGAGCAATGGAGGAAGCGCTCAGGGCTTGTTTAAAGGTTTCTGCCGCACTGTGGCCAGGTTGTTCTATGCCCTCGACGTCGATAAAGATACGATTGCACTGCGTGTGGAATTGGTGCAAAAGCCCCATGACCGTATGCGCCTGAGTTTCGGTGAAATGCGCGCATTTGATGTGGAGATTGTTGTGGCTCATTCTGTGGCTGACAGCATTTGCCATAGACGTTTCCTGTACTTGCATCCTGTGCCTCCTTGCGAGATGTATGAAAAGAGATATGAACTTCATTTTCAATTTTGTCAACAAAAAAAACACAGGTGGTACGAGAGGGGGGATTTGAACCCCCAAGGCGTAAGCCGCTGGATCCTAAGTCCAGTGCGTCTACCAATTCCGCCACTCTCGCATGAAGTGACTATAGCAAGCTTGAATTGGAGACGCAAATAGTCTCTGGTGTGTGGGTAAAACTGCCAAGCGTTGGGTTGCAGGCGAGGATGAGATCCTTGGGAGCGAGTTCCAATTGCACACCGCGAAGGCCTGCGCTGATGAAAATGGTGGGAAAGTCCATGGCATGGATGTCGAGAAAGATCGGATAGGGCTTTTTGGCAGCAAGGGGGGAACAGCCGCCGCGGATGTATCCAGTCAGGCCAAAGACTTCTTTTAAAGGCACCATGGCAACGTTTTTATTGCCAGAGAGTCGGGCGAGAGCCTTGAGGTCAAGAGCGCAGTCAGCGGGAAGAAGAGCCATACAGACTCCGTGAGGATCCCCCCGAACAACCAGGGTTTTAAAGACCTGGCGGGGATCTTCGTTCAAGGCCTTGGCAAGGGTTGTTGCGGAAAGATCGTCTTCCGAGACAGCAACCTGGTGCATATTATAGGGGATACGGAGTTTGTCTAAAAGACGGGCAGCATTGGTTTTGGCGATTTTTTTGGACATACGAGGAAAGGGCTTTACTTGGCAGAGAGGGGGAAAAGAGGTAGAACAAACGAGAATATGCCAAGGCGTTGTGTGATACCGATGGGAGAGAGCCTTGTCAAGATCGCTTGGTTGGAGAGAGTAGCGTGGCGAAGAATCGGCAAGAATATGTGTGCACAGCGTGTGGGTCTGTGAGTCCCACGTGGGTTGGGCAATGCCCAGATTGTCACGCCTGGAATACGCTCAAAGCCCAGCCCAAGCGGAAGGCTGACGTCCCGAAGGCGAGTGTTCAAACGCCTGTGCCCTTAGCCTCGGTTGCGAAGGCCAAGGATGAACCCTATTCCTCAGGGCTTACCGGGCTCGATCGGGTTTTGGGAAAGGGCCTTGTGCCAGGAGGCGCGTATTTGATCGGGGGGGAGCCAGGGATTGGGAAATCAACGCTTTTGCTCCAGGTTGCTGGCTTGGTGGCGAGCCAAGGCAAGATGGTACTCTATGCCAGCGGCGAAGAGGCGTTGCCCCAGATCAGGGATCGCGCCGAGCGATTGGATATGCTCGATCCCAATCTTATGGCCATGGCCACATCCCAGAGCGCGGACATTGTGGGTGCCATAGAATCCTTTGAGCCGACCTTAGTCATTGTCGATTCAGTACAGACCATTGTGTCTGCCAGCGCAGACGGTTTGCCGGGCACTGTGAGCCAGATCAGGGCTGTGTGCGCCGAGCTTATGGCTGTGTGCCGATCGTTGGCAGTGACCCTTATTATTGTTGGGCATGTCACCAAGGATGGGGTCTTGGCAGGCCCCAAGTTGCTCGAGCATATGGTGGATTGCGTGATCGCCTTGGAAGGCGATCGCCGACAGATGTTTCGTCTGTTGCGGGTCTTTAAAAACCGCTTTGGCGCCAATGAAGAGCTTTTGGTCTTTCGGATGCAGCCCAAAGGCCTTGCGATTATCGACGATCCTTCGACCTTTTTTCTCTCAGCGAGAGATCCCAGTCTTTCGGGGACAGCTCTTGTCATGGCTGTGGATGGGCAGCGCCCGTTGGCGGTCGAGGTGCAGGCGCTTGTGTGCCGCTCCTATTTGGCGATCCCACGGCGAACCGCCCTTGGTTTTGACGTGAATCGCTTACATCTTTTGCTCGCTGTGCTCGAAAAGCGGCTTGCTCTCAATTTTTCCAACGTCGATATCTACGCCAAGGTGGGCGGCGGCATCCGTTTGCAGGAGCCAGGTCTTGATCTGGCCTTGGTCAGTGCCGTGCTTTCCTCCTATTATGATACGCCATTGCCTGAAAAAGCGATTTTTTGGGGGGAAGTGGATCTGAACGGCCAGATCAGGCCGGTTTCAGCCCATGAACTGCGTGCAATGCAGGCCAAACGTCTGGGCTTTGCTCCTGTCTTCTATCCCAAAACAGAGCATGGAGATGGGATCGGTGTGCTCAAAGAACTTGAAGAAACCGTCTTTCATCGATAAGGGGTGTGTGTGGCGCTTGAAATTGAATGCAAATATTGCGGCGTGGATGAACATCGTGTGCGTAGCCAGCTTGACCAGATTGCCACCAAGGAATCCTTCCATTTTGAACGCAACTGTGTGTTTGAGAGCACCCCTCCTGTTCTTTTTTCCAAGCATTGGCTTTTGCGATTGCGCACAACCTATGCGCGCGCAAACACACGCGTTGTTCTCACCCTCAAGCGTCCGCCTGCAGCCGAGCAACGGGTAGAGGGGCTCAAGGTCTATGACGAGCGTGAGCTTGTGGTTGACGATGCCGAAAAAGCCGCCTTTTTGCTGCGTGGCCTTGGCTATGTGCCCTGCGCCATATACGAAAAAGTGCGGGAGATGTGGAGACTGGGAGGGTGCAGTATCTGTTTGGACTGGCTTCCCTTTGGGTTTTTTGTGGAAATCGAGGGGCAGGCTGCGGATATTGACCAGGCCAAAGAGGCCTTAGGTCTTTCGATGTGTGTGTCGAGCGATCAATCCTACCATGCCTTGCACACCCTCTATTGTGAGACCCATGGCCTTCCCACAAAACCAGGCTTTATTTTTTCTGATGCGGACAGGCTCATGTGGTGTGGACGCGTAGGAATACCCGATATGGGCTCCATCCCGACCTTGGATGGGGCTTTTTGAAAGAGAGCAGAATTATGGGACTGAGAGATGCGCATGATGTTGAAGGTGATGTCGGTCTTGCGGAACAAACACGCGTCAAAGAGCCGCCACGCTTTCGCGTTATCCTCCACAACGACGATGTGACAACCATGGAATTTGTTGTCCAAATCCTTCGTACTATTTTTCATAAAACCTTGGAAGACGCCACCAGAATCATGATGTATGTCCACACCAAGGGACGCGGCGAATGTGGAGTCTATCCCTATGAAATCGCTGAATACAAGGTCTATGCCGTCCGTATGCAGGCGCAACGGGCAGGCTTTCCCTTGAAATGCACCATGGAAAAACTCTAACAATCCTTTTTACCCGTGCTGCAACGGTTCTTTATTGGTAGAGTAGTATTACGGTTCTCCTACAATATCACGCCACTCAGGTGGTGTGGTATTCATGCTTGTAATCAGCCTCAGTTCAGATGGCATTTTTGGCACAAAACTCCGTTGGCAGGCTTTGTACAAATCTGACCTCGTAAACGACATTCAGTAGACAAGAGAGAGATGTGTTTGATACGGCTCTGTTGTTTTTACAGTCTGGTAAAATGGATATACAAAGTTTAAACGAGACAAGATTTATTTGGGAAAACGGTAGGTTATGGAGAATCTTCTTTGAACGAGATAGAGCGACGTCAGTATTTCAGGGCAAACGGCGTATCGCGGATGACGATCCGTCGTGGCCTCCAAGAAATTGAAGCAGGGCTTACCTACGTTTCTGGAGGGCGAATCAGAGCTCCAGGTGGCGGAAGAAAAAAGTTCAATGAATAATAAAGTCGAAGAATTTATAGAAATAAATGACCCCGTACTATCTGTCGATTGCAAAAATAAAGGGAGACTTGGTAATTACAGTAATACCGAAATCATGACAGGGAAAATCATTGCGTAATTTGAAAACTACAAAAAGATATATAGAATCAATAAAAGAATGAGTAGGGGTTTCGTGCGAAATAGATAGTAATGTATATTAGACAGGTATAAAAGTAATCAGAGAAAAACTCTTGGTAAATGGAACTATTATGTTGCAAAATTTAATTGACTTGCATGCAATCTGGTATAATTATAACTCTGCAACACATAATTTTACTCAAGTTCGAGCAGTCGATACTGGCTGCATCGATGACATGTTGCTCTCGAACTCCGTCAACCATGCTATATGCATGCACGCCGCGAGAGGGCGGGGCTCTTTCTCGTCGGATCTACTCACCAACACTCTGTGCCCACCGCAACTGAAGCCAATCTTGGCAATTCAGTAGACCCTGTCGCCTCTTTGGCTGGTCGGGAGATTGCATAGGTTCAGACCCTAACGCATTTTTAGTGCCTTTTTTAAATACAAAAACTTGGAAACTGGTGTATGTTTTCAAAAGACCTGCAAAAAGTGTTTCAAGACGCTGTTTCGGAAGTGCAGCGTCGCCGTCACGAGATGCTCACGGTTGAGCATGTTTTGTTTGCTGTGACCAGGAATGCCAAGGGCAAGACGATCTTGGAAGATGTCGGTGCCCATATCTCGGTCTTGTGCCAGAAATTGGAAGGTTTTTTTGAGGAACTCGACGTGGTAGAGGGCAAGTACCCGAGCGAGGTCGTCCACTCCCTCTTGGTGCAGCGGGTCTTGAAACGTTCCATAGAATACGTGCATTATCAGGGCAAAACCGTTCTCGATGTGGGGGATGTGTTGGTGTCCATGATGGACGAAAACTGCTATGCCACCTATTTTTTGCGGCTCCAGGGCATCAGTCAAAACGAGATGGTGCAGTATTTAGCCCAAGAAGAGGATGCCACCCCGCAGGAAGCGAGCGAGCAGGACGACGCAAACAGCGAGGACGAGACAGAATCCCCGAAGAAGCGCTCGGCGCTCTCGCGCTTTACGGTTGAGCTCACAGCCAAGGCGCGTGCCGGCAAATTGGATCCTTTGATTGGCAGGGAACAAGAACTCGATCGCACCATCGAAGTCTTGTGCCGCCGCCGCAAGAACAATCCCCTCTATGTGGGGGAACCAGGTGTTGGTAAAACAGCCATGGTCGAAGGCCTTGCCTTGCGCATTGCCCAGGGAAAGGTGCCACCCCTCTTTGCCAAAACCACAATCTATGCCCTCGATATGGGGATCCTTGTGGCAGGCACCAAGTATCGGGGGGATTTTGAGTCGCGTCTGAAAGGGGTGGTTGCGGAGATAAAAAAAATCCCCGATGCGATTTTGTTCATCGACGAATTGCACACCCTGGTTGGGGCGGGAGCTGTGTCCGGAGGATCGTTGGATGCGGCCAATATGCTGAAGCCAGCCTTGGCCAATGGCGAGATCCGCTGTATCGGCTCAACGACCTATGAAGAATTTCGCAACAAGCTCGAAAAAGACCGTGCACTCGCAAGGCGCTTTCAGAAAATCGATCTCCACGAGCCCAGTAGCGAAGATTGCGTGGCTATTTTGCAGGGCATCGAAGATCGCTATGCCGCCTTCCACAACGTGAGCTATTCCGCAAAGGTTTTGCAGACCATTGTGGATTTGTCGACACGCCACATTAAAGAACGCCTCTTGCCGGACAAGGCGATCGACGTCATGGACGAGGTCGGCGCTTGTGTGCATTTGCGGCAGATGGAAAAAGGCGCCACTGAGGTGTGTGCGGTTCGGGAACGGGATGTCGAGCAGGTTGTGGCTCGCATGGCTGGTATTGCTGAGCAGAGCGTTTCAAGCCAGGAAGAGCGGAAGCTGGCAACGCTTGAAAGCGATTTGAAGGCGCGTGTCTTTGGGCAGGATCAGGCGATCACCTGTATTGTGCGGGCTATTTTGCGCGCGAGAGCTGGCTTGTGTGTGGAGAATCGTCCGCAGGGTTCCTTTTTGTTCTACGGGCCAACAGGTGTTGGCAAGACCGAGCTTGCCAAAAGTCTTGCTGCGTGCATGGGGATCGATTTTATCCGCTTTGATATGAGCGAATATATGGAAAAGCATTCGGTCTCCCGCCTTGTGGGTACCCCGCCAGGCTATGTGGGTTTTGACCAAGGGGGGCTTTTGACCGAGGCTGTGCGCAAGGCTCCCTACGCGGTTGTCCTGCTCGATGAGCTCGAAAAAGCCCATCCCGATATTTTCAATATCTTGCTCCAGGTTATGGATTATGCGACCTTAACCGACAATACTGGGCGGAAGACGGATTTTTCGAACGTGATTTTGATTATGACCTCGAACGCCGGTGCGTTTGAGATGGGCAAGCGTGCAGTGGGTTTTGGGCAAGGCGCGATAGACGATGCCGCCAAAAAGTCGCTCCACGCTGTTGAGCAGCTGTTTTCACCGGAATTTCGCAATCGGCTCGATGCGCTTGTTCCCTTCAACAGCCTCTCATCGTCTATGATGCGTTCCGTTGTCGAGAAATTTCTCTCGGAACTCACCAAGCATGTGCGCGCACGCAACGTCAACCTTCGCTTTGACGATGCAGCGCTCGACTGGCTTGCCACCAAGGGCTATGACCCCCAGATGGGAGCAAGGCCGTTGCGCAGGTTGATCCGAGAACGGGTTGAGGATGTCCTTGCAGAATCCCTCTTATTCGGCGATCTGAAAAAAGGGGGCGAGGCGTGCTTTACCCGAAAACCCGATGGAAACGATCTTGAACTGACGGTTGTTGCGAAAACGCCGGCAAAGCGCAAGGGCAAAGAGCGGAAAGAGCCTGCAGCGCACGACTGAGCATCTGCAACGATCATCGAGGAGTGTCTATGCCACGCATTCTATCTTTTCTGTGTGCCGTCTTTCTCACCTTGGCAACCGCACAGTTTTCCTTTGCGGCGCCGATTGTTTTGAAATTGGGGCATATTGCTGAACCGGAAAATCCCTATGGCCAGGGCGCTGACCATTTTGCCAAATTGGTGAAAGAACGCTCGAACGGCGCCATCGAGATCAAGGTCTATCCTTCAAGCCAATTGGGCAATCAGCGCGATCTGGTTGAAGGCTTAACCTTGGGAACGGTTGAGATGACCTTGACCGGAACAGCTGTGCTCGGCAATTTTGTGCCTGAAGTTTCGATCTTTGATTTGCCCTTCCTCTTTCGGGATGTGCAGCATGCCTACAAGGCCTTGGACACCATTGGCATGGCCTTGTGCAACAAGGGTCAAAACCGTGGCATGATCACCCTGGCGATTTGGGAAAACGGCGTGCGGCATATGACCAACAACGTCCACCCCATTGTGACCCCCAATGATATGAAGGGGCTGAAATTCCGCGTGATGGAACAGCCTGTCTATATTGCCATGATGAAGGCCTTGGGGGCGAGTCCTACGCCCATGGCCATGAGCGAACTCTATACAGCTCTTCAAAAAGGCGTGATCGACGGGCAGGAAAACCCCTTGGCGCACATTGCCACCAAGCGTTTCTTTGAAGTGCAGAAGTTTTTGTCCTTAACCGGGCATACCTACGCGCCTGAGCCGGTTTTGATCAGTGTTGCTGCTTGGAAGAAACTCTCGCCCGATCAGCAGGCTTTGATCAAAAAAGCAGCGGAAGACACCAGAGATTGGCAGCGCCAGTTGTGCCGGGATATGGAAGGCAAGTTTTTGAAGGTCATCAAGGACAGCGGAAAATGCCAAGTGAACGACAATGTTGACAAAAAGGCCTTCGCCGAAGCCACGCGCAAGGTGTGGGATTTGTACATCAAGCGTTTTGGCGATGCGAACATTAAAGCCATTGTCGCTATTCAATAGCGCGGAGCAAGCCTTTGCTTTTGCAAAGGCTTTTTTATGCAGGAAGCGAGGTCGACTATGGGAGCGGCGATTGCCTTCTTTGAAAAATTGTTGAAATGGCTTGTTATTGTTTTAAACGGACTTATGCTGCTTTTGGTGTTTGCACAGGTCATAACACGCTATTGCTTTGGCTTTACCCCTTCCTTCGGGGAAGAGCTTGCCCGCTATCTCTTTGTGTGGGTCGTCTTTCTCTCCTTGCCGCTGGTTGCAAAGACAGGAGGGCATATGTGCATTGAGACGATCACAAGCAGAGTGTCTGGGATGACGCTCAAGGTGCTCACCGTGTGTGCTGATATCTTTTCCCTGGCCTTTTTAACGGTCATGGTTGTGTGCGGTCTGCAGATGGTTGAGCGGACGAGCTTCCAGACATCGCCGGCCATGATGTTGCCCATGTCCTATGTCTACGCGGTGATTCCCTTTGGCTGTGCTGTGATGTGGCTCTATGTTGCGAAAAATCTGGTCACTGTTCTCAAACGACCGGCTTCGACCCTTGGCAAAGGAGAAAAAGTATGATTCTCTGGGTCATTTTAACCTCCTTTGTGCTTATTTTGGCAAGTGGTGCCTCCATCGGGGTCGCTCTGGGGCTTTCTTCAGCCATTGTGCTCTACGCGCTTCTCGATCTGCCGTTGGTTGTGGTTGTGCAGCGCATGTTCACCTCAGTGGACTCCTTTTCCTTTATGGCTGTGCCCTTCTTCATGCTGGCTGGTGCCTTTATGTCGGATGGCGGGGTGACCAGGCGCATTGTCGATTTTTCCATGGCTTTGGTCGGCGCCCTTGCCGGCGGCCTTGCGCTGGTTGTGGCTGTGGCTGGGATGTTTTTTGCCGCGCTCTCTGGATCTTCAGCCGCAACAACAGCAGCCATTGGCGCGTCCATGATCGATGAGATGGAGCGCAGGGGATACCCCCGATCCTTTGCTGCAGCGGTTGTTGCGAGCGGTGGAACGGTTGGTATCGTCATTCCTCCCTCCATCACCATGGTTGTCTATGGTGCCATTGCCAACACCTCCATTGCCGATTTGTTTTTGGCAGGCTTTGCGCCGGGTATCTTGATGGGTGTTTCCATGTGCGTGGTGAGCTGGGTCATTTCCAAGAAAAATGGCTATATCGGCGAAGGGAAATTTTCCTTTGCGCGCATCGGCAAGTCCTTTGTCGAGTGCTTCTGGGCCTTGATGATGCCGGTCATTATCTTGGGGGGCATCTATTCAGGGATCTTTACCCCGACAGAGGCAGCAGCGGTGGCCGCTGTCTACGGCGCCTTTGTGGGCTTTGTGATCTATAAGGAGTTGAAGCTCTCTGATCTGCCCAAGACCTTATTGAACGCGGCCTTCAACACCACCATGATTATGTTTGTCGTGGGGGCTGCCAATCTCTTTGGCTGGATTTTGACCAATGCCCAGGTGCCGCACATGTTGGCAGCGAGTTTTGCGCAGCTGACCACAAGCCCCCTGGTCTTTTTGATCCTTGTCAATATCCTTTTGCTCTTCATCGGCACCCTCATCAATGCCTCTGCCGCGGTCGTTATCTTAACCCCCATTCTTCTGCCTGTTGCCATGGGTTTGGGCATTGATCCGGTTTTCTTCGGTGTCTTGATGGTTGTGAACCTGGCCATTGGCTGCATAACACCTCCGGTTGGCCTCGATCTTTTTGTGGTTGCCTCGATAACAGGTATTTCCATCGATACGGTGACAGCCAAGGTCATGCCGTATCTTTTGATCCTTTTGGCTGACCTTTTGCTTTTGACCTATTTCCCCCAGATCATCACCTTTTTGCCAAACATGATGCATTAAGGTGGCGATTATGATGGATCCAGCAATCCTCGACGCCATGCGCAAGGCCTTTCCGCCGGTGGAAATGGCCGATGAACAGGGACTGCTCTGCTTTGGGGGCGATCTTCGGCCTGAACGGCTTCTTGCGGCCTACAGTTTGGGGATTTTCCCCTGGTACGACAAAGAGCCCCTTTTGTGGTGGTCGTTGGATCCTCGATGCATCCTCCCTCTGTCTGCCTTTCATCTGCCAAAGCGAAGCCAAAGGACATTGAAAAACCATCCCTTTGCGCTGACCATGGATACGGCCTTTAGCGAGGTGATTGTTGCCTGTGCCGCCCCCAGAACAGACGGGGGCGGCACCTGGATCACCCCTGCCATGCAGCAAGCCTATTGCACGCTCCACACCTTGGGCTTTGCGCATTCGGTTGAGGCCTGGCAGGATGGAGAGCTCGTAGGCGGCCTCTACGGGGTTGGGCTTGAGCGGGCGTTTTTTGGGGAATCGATGTTCCATAGGCGTCCTGAGGCCTCGCGGGCAGCGCTTGCTGGTCTTGTTGCCTTCCTTCGTTTGCGCAACGTTGTTTTGCTCGATTGCCAACAAGAAACGCCCCACATGATGGCCATGGGGGCGCAGATGGTTGACCAGGCCACCTATCAGGCGTGCTTGGTCGAAGCAGGGCTTGGACGAGGGTGCTCCCTTTCGTGGAAGCCCTGGTCAGAAAACACTGTCTTTGTTTACGAGAGTTCGTCCTGGAGCGAAAAATCGAAATAGGCGCGCGCGGCAAAGGGCAGGGGATAGTTTTCGGCTTTGTCGAAGCAGATAAAACCCGAGTTTTTTGTGATCGGCAGCGCTGCCAAGGGGCCTGCGCCCAAGGGGATGGGGATATCCAAGGGGCCCACCATGATGGCTTCCACCTGATCGGCGTAGCGTTCTTGCACATAGTCCACAAAGGCCTGGGCTTCTTCCTTGGTGAAATTTTCGAGCAGGCATTGCAGGGCGCGGTATTCGGTTGCGCCGACAAGCACTTCCTTGGGCACTTCGGGATCGGGTTCGCCAACCAGTCCCTTGCCAAGCAGGGCTTCGACCTCTTCCTTGGTCTGGCCATGGCGGATGATGGTTATTTCCAAATGGGGACAGCCTTTGAAATTGCGAAGAATGGCATCAATACCATAGATTCTCGGAAATGTTGGCGAAGTCTCTGCTTCGGTAAAGCGTATTTCCATACAGTACGCCTCAGATGTTTGGCTTTTTGGTTGTGCGGGAGGTAGTCGTGCCGTTTCGTCTTGTGAGTTCCCATCAGCCGACAGGGGATCAGCCAGAGGCAATCAGCCAGATTTGCGCAAACTTGGACGCCGGTGTTGCCAAGCAGGTGCTCTTGGGCGTTACAGGCTCTGGCAAGACCTTTACGATGGCCAATGTCATAAGCCACTACGAGCGTCCAACCCTTGTCCTTGCCCCCAATAAAACCTTGGCAGCCCAGCTCTATGCGGAATTTCGGGAACTGTTTCCAGACAATGCTGTGGAGTACTTTGTCAGTTATTACGATTATTATCAACCCGAGGCCTATGTGCCTTCCTCGGACACCTATATTGAAAAGGATTCGTCGGTCAACGACACGATCGACAAGCTCCGCCATGCAGCCACCTACGCGCTCTTAACCAGGAGAGATGTAATCATTGTGGCCTCGGTTTCCTGCATCTATGGCCTGGGCTCTCCGGCTTTTTATTCCAGTTTGGTGGTGACCCTGACAGTGGGTGACACCCTGCCCATGCCAAAGCTTATGGCACGCCTTGTCAACATCCAATACGAGCGCAACGACTACGATTTTCACCGGGGTACCTTCAGGGTGCGGGGGGAGGCATTGGAAATCATTCCCTCCTACCAGCACGATGAGGCCGTACGGATCAGCTATTTTGATGACACCATAGAAAGCATAAGCACGATCGACCCGTTGACCGGACAGACCCTACACAGTCAAGATGCCTGCGTCATCTTTCCTGCCAGCCACTTTGTGTCGAGCGATGCCAATTTGGCCAGGGCGTGTTCGGATATACGGGAAGAGCTTCGGGAGCGACTTCAGTATTTTACGAGCCAGGGCAAATTGCTGGAAGCCCAGCGTCTGGAAGAGCGAACCCAGCTCGATCTTGAGATGATCGAAGAACTGGGGTATTGCAATGGCATTGAAAACTATACCAGGCATCTGGACGGACGCAAGGAAGGGGAGCCGCCTTCCTGTCTGTTGAACTATTTTCCCAAGGATTTTTTGCTCTTTGTCGATGAGTCCCACATCACCGTGCCCCAGCTGCGCGGCATGTACAGGGGGGATCGGTCGCGCAAAGAAACCCTTGTCAAATACGGCTTCCGTCTCCCCTCGGCCTTGGACAATAGGCCTTTGCGTTTTGAAGAGATCGAAGCGCTCTTGCACCAGGTTGTCTATGTCTCGGCCACACCAGGCGCCTATGAATTGGATGCCTCGGCGGGGATTCTTGCTGAGCAAATCATACGCCCGACAGGGCTTTTGGATCCCCAGGTCGATGTCCGTCCTGTCACAGGGCAGATGGAGGATCTGCTTGGCGAATGCAAGGCGGTGATTGGGAGGGGTGAACGGGTTTTGGTGACAACCTTGACCAAGCGCATGGCCGAGGATCTGACCGAGTATCTCCAGTCAATGGATGTGAAGAGCCGCTATCTCCACGCAGATATCGAAACCCTTGAGCGCATTGCGCTGATCAAGGCGCTTCGGCTTGGGGAATTCGATGTTTTGGTGGGGATCAATTTGCTGCGGGAAGGGCTTGATATCCCTGAGGTCTCCTTGGTCTGCATCTTGGATGCGGATAAGGAAGGCTTTTTGCGTTCCCAAGGCTCCTTGATCCAAACCTTTGGCAGAGCCGCTCGAAACGTCCATGGTCGGGTCATTTTGTACGCTGACACCATAACCCGTTCCATGCAGGAAGCCATAGCAGAGACACAACGAAGGCGGGAGAAGCAGCAGCGCTACAATGCCACCCACAACATTGTCCCACGCTCAACCACAAAGAGTTTTGATTCTCCCTTGGATGCCTTGTTTGCCACCCCAACCACCAAGGCCAAAACGCCGGAGAAGGGGATGATCCCGACAACCCTTGCCGAGGCCAATGCCTTGATCGCAAGTCTTGAGCGGAAAATGCGCGCTCTCGCCAAGGATTTGGCCTTTGAGGAAGCAGCGAGGGTACGCGATCAAATCCGGGCTCTTCGGGAACAATTGCCTTCGCTTTCGGCATAGCCCAACGCAAGGCTTTGAACAGGAGCTTGCATGGATACACCAGCCCCAGATGCCCACACGATTGCGCGTGTGCGCGAACTCACCTCCCTTCTGGAACACCACAATTACTGCTACCATACCCTGGATGCGCCGGAAATTTCCGATGCCGAATACGATGCGCTTTTTCAGGAATTGCTGGCTCTTGAGCGCGATTGGCCCTCTCTCAAAACCCCTTATTCCCCGACAAACCGCATTGGCGCCAGTCTTTTGCCCTCGCTGCCCAAACAGGCGCATAGGCTGCGCATGTACAGCCTCGACAATGTCTTTTCAAAGGATGAGTGGTTGGCGTTTTATGGGAAGATGGAGCGGGCGTTTTCGGATCAGGGTCTCTTGCCGGATGCGTTTTGGCTCGATGCCAAGCTCGATGGGCTCGCGATTGAGCTTGTCTACCGCGATGGGGTTTTAGTCCAGGCCTTAACCCGTGGCGATGGCGATGTCGGGGAAGTTGTCACAGAGGCGGTTCGAACCGTGCGCAATGTGCCCTTGCGTCTTCTGGGCGGAGAACCCTTTCCGCCGCTTTTGGAGGTGCGGGGGGAAATTGTCCTCCATAAAGAGGACTTTGCGCGTTTAAACGAGCAGCAGACCCTTTTGGGCAAGAAAGTCTTTGCCAATCCGAGAAATGCTGCGGCTGGTTCCATCAGGCAGCTCGATGTGGCCATGGTTGCCAAAAGACCCCTGCGCTTCTATGCCTACAGTTGCGGGCAGATAGACTATGGGCGTATGCCTCGCAAACGCACCCACGCCGAATGCATGGCGTGGTTTCGCGATCTGGGCTTTTCCCTGCCGCCCATGGGGTGCCTCGCCAGCAAGGACACGCTTTTTGAAGGCATTTGCGCGTTTGAGGAAGCGCGCACACAGCTTCCCATGGACATCGACGGCTGTGTGATCAAGCTGAATGATCTTGATGCGCAACAGGCTCTGGGATTCACCGCTCGATCGCCGCGTTTTGCCGTGGCCTATAAATTCCCGGCTCTTGCGGTTGAAACCCGTTTGCAGGCCATTGATGTGCAGGTGGGGCGAACAGGGGTTTTGACTCCTGTTGCCATTTTGGAGCCTGTGGCTCTTGGCGGTGTCATCGTGAGCCGAGCAACCTTGCACAACGATCAAGAGATCAGCGCCAAAGACATCCGGGTTGGGGACATAGTTGTGGTGCGCAGGGCAGGGGATGTGATCCCTGAAGTGGTTGCCCCTGTGCTTGCCAAGCGTACGCCCGATGTGCTTCCGTATACGCCGCCAAGCCAATGCCCTGTATGTGGCCAGCCGGTCTTTCAGGAAGACGATGAGGTGGCCAGAAGATGTGAAAACATGAGCTGCCCAGCCATTCGTCTGCGTTCGATGATCCATTTTGTGTCCAAAGCCGGTCTTGATATTCCGGGTTTTGGGGAAAAATGGATGGAGGAGCTGGTTGGGAGCGGGCGTGTGCAAAGTCCTGCGGATCTCTTTTCTCTGACTCTTTCGGATCTTTTGGCCTATCAACGGATGGGGCCTGTTTTGGCGAAAAAATTGCTCGACAACCTTGCCAAGGCGCGTGAGCAGACGAGCTTGGAGCGGCTGATTGCCGCCCTTGGCATACGCCATGTTGGGATGGGCACAGCCAAAACCTTGGCTGACGCGTACGAGGATCTGGATGAGCTCGCCAAGGCAGACGAAGCCTCCTTGATGGCCTTGCCCGATATAGGGCCTGAGGTTGCTGTCTCTGTACGGCATTTTTTTGCAACGCCGGCCAACAGGGTGTTGATGGAGCAATTCCGCAGCCAGGGGCTTTGGCCTAAAGCCAGCCAGAAAAGCACATCGTCTGTGCCTGCCACGCCCCTGACCGGGAAAACGCTTGTCTTCACCGGTGCCTTGCGGATTCCGCGAAGCCAGGCTGAGGATTTGGCCAGAAGAGTGGGCGGAGTGCCTGTGGGGTCGGTCACAAAGCATTTGGGCTATCTTGTTGTGGGAGCGAAAGCCGGGAGCAAGTTGACAAAGGCCAAGGCGCTCGGCATTCCCCTTCTCACCGAAGAGGAGTTTTTTGCCATCGTTAAGGAGGCGGGAATCATTGAAGATGGCATGCTTTTGTAAGGTGTGCATACGCTAACGAGTGTCACATTTCATTCATATTCTAGAAAATAGAAATGTATGACCCGCACCTTAGCCTTTGGTTGGATGCGAGTCTCGATGAAGTGTGGCACACAAAGACGTGATACGGAAGAAGACAACCGTTTAGGACTTACCTTCGTCTATAATCCATATACGGAAGAGAAGTCGTTTCGTATCAGTGATTGGTCTGATGATATACGTTGGGCAGAGACGTTTCAGGATCTTGTTACTACGATGTATCCTAATGCGGAACGAATACATGTAGTCGTATGCGGTGAGGATATTGAGAAAATGGCGATTCTGGAACGAATATGTACGCCCGAGGAGGCATTGGAAAAAGATGCAAAATTGGAGACTCATGTAGTGCCTACCAATGGGCGCTGGCTCAATTTCGCAGAAAATGAGGCCATAAGTGTCTGTAGACAGTGCTTAAAGGACGGAGTTTCCTCTGTCGAACAGCTCGCAGAGCATCTGGCTTCCTGGCAGAAAAAACGAACTTTTGTAGATTTTAAGCTTACTTTGAATCGTTTTAGAGAGGTTTTTTCATGGTTTACAGATCGGCTGATCCTCCATTGCATTAATATATTGGCAAGAATAATCAATTGTAAAAAAGTTGTAATATTAAAAATATGTCTACATTTTGTTTAACATCATAATGCAAGACAAATGAGTTAAAAAATGTAAAGAAATATAAAATAATACCTCACATTGAAAGTTAGACTGATAGATCCAAAAAAATGTTGTTTTTTGGGGACTACTTTTTTGTACTCTAAAAAACACTTTGGAGCTAATTTTCTACAATGTGAATGAAATAGACCACAAGGAGTCTCTATGGGTACATCGTTTGTGATTGTGGGTGCCAATGGAAGGATGGGGCGGACATTGTGCGATCTTATTGGGCAGGAACCAGATTTATCTCTGGTGGGAGCTGTCGATACCCCAGAACATGTTGCCGATGTGTCCCTCCGCATGGTCGGCAAATGCCCTGTCTCCGATTCCTTGGAAAATTTGTTGGCACGCGTTCCCAAGGAATCCGTGATCATCGATTTCACCTCGCCAGCAGTGAGCATGGCATCGGCCAGACTTGCCTGTGCCAAGCATTTTCCCCTGGTTATTGGGACAACAGGGCTGACGCGAGAACAAATCAGTGAGCTTGAAAGCCTTGCGACGACCAATCCCTTGTTTTGGTCGAGCAATATGAGCATTGGTATCAACGCGATCCGCAAAATCCTGCCCGATCTGGCGCAGGCGCTGGGCGCTGACTACGATATGGAGATCATGGAGATCCACCACAGGCATAAAAAAGATTCTCCCAGCGGCACAGCCTTAACCCTTGGGAAAACCCTGGCTGAAGCGAGAGGGTGGGATATCGACAAAGTCCGTTGTTCAAAGCGCGATGGCATTATCGGCGAGCGCAAAGACGAAGAGATCGGCATCCAGGCCTTGCGCGGGGGCGATGTTGTGGGGGTGCATACGGTTTATTTCATGGGACCTGGCGAGCGGATTGAAATAACCCATCATGCCCATTCGAGGGAAAATTTTGCGCGGGGAGCGATACGAGCAGGCATTTGGCTTACAGAGCAAAAGCCTGGAAAACTCTATAGTGTAGCGGATATGCTTTCCTAAATTTTATATGCAAGAAACAAAAAAGGCCGGATACAACCGGCCTTTTTTGTTTGGGGGAGAATCAGATTTGTTTTGTTCGATACTCTTGATGCTTCATTTCTGTATTAAGCAAGGATCTTTTTTGCAAATGATACAAGAGAGCCGTGCGTCGTGGTCGAGCACAAGGCTGGCTCATTGAGAGGTGGTGGGGTATCCCATATGGCGGCGAAGAATGTCCTGCTCCTTGGCGTTTTGCTCTTCGGCTCGCTTACGAAGGATATGTTGCAGCTTGTGTATTTCGTTGACCAAATGCGCCATGCTCGCGCTGTTATCGATCACAATATCGCTTGCGTTGGCTTTTGCCTTTTCGTCCCATTGCCAGGATTCAATCGTTGCGGCTTTTTCGTACGACCAGTTGCGGCTTGTTGCGAGCCGTTCAAAACGGATGTGTTGGGGGCAGGTAACGCAGACCGTTGTGACGCTTGGCATAGATGGCCAGGCGCATTCAAACCACAGGGGGATTTCCGCAACAGCCATGTCTGCTTGGGTGGCAAAGAAGGTTGTAACTTGCTCGCGCACACTTGTGTGGAGAAGCGTTTCGAGATCGCGTTTCCACACAGGATCCTGGTGGAAGAGGGTAAAAAGCGCTGTGCGGTTGATGGCTCCTTTTGCATCCAAGAGCTCGTCTCTTCCCATGTGTTTGAGCCAGAGAGCCACTGTGCCATTGGGGACATAGAGGGTGCTTATGAAGGCGTCTGCGCTGAAACAGGGAATGCCCTGGGCTTGAAAGGCTTGGGTGACGGTTGATTTCCCGCTTCCCGGATTGCCTGTTATGACAACGCGTTGGCACTCCTTGGCCATGGCAAGGGCTGTTGCGCAAAAATCCTCCGGTGGCGGCACCTGGAAATGGAGTGGGTGCTTGGTCGTTGGGTGGGTGAAGGAGAGAGAGTGCGCATGGAGCATTTGGCGGGGGGCGCATTCGGCAATATCCTTTGGCGCATAGACGGCATCGCCAAGCAATGGGTAGCCCAAATGGCTCATATGCACGCGGATTTGATGGGTTCTGCCGGTTTCAATGCTCACAGAGAGCAGTGAGCAGGATTGGTTTTTGGCAACCCACAGCCTCTTCCAGCGCGTTGTGGCTGGTTTTCCTGCGTGGGAAAGCGCACAGACAGCCATCTTGGTCTTGATTGAGGGGTGTCTGCCAATGGGGGCTGTGCAGAGCCCTTCGGGCTCAGGGACACCCGCAACCAGCGCTAGGTAGTGTTTTTTGACACAGCGATTGGCAAATTGTTCGGAAAGGGCTTTTTGTATCTCTTCCCGAAGAGCCACGAGCAAAAGACCGCTTGTGTCTTTATCGATGCGGTGCACAATGCCAGGCCGCTCTCCCTCCATGCAAGCGAGGCTAGGAAAGCGGGTGAGCAGGCGCTGCAGGAGGGTATGGCTGGGATTGGAGGGGCAGGGGTGGACAGTGAGATGGGGCGGTTTGTTGACAATGCAAAGATCCGTATCGCAATAGACAATATCGATATCGCCCTCTTCAGCCATAAGATGGGCTTGAGGGGCAGGGATATCGATGGCAAGGCTTTGGCCGGAGGTGATCAATGTATCTGGATGTGTTTGCGGGGAGCCATCCACACGCACCAAGCCTTCGGTGATTTTTTCCTGAAGGAAGGTGCGTGAATAGCTTGGCAGCATGCGAGCCAGATAGCGGTCAAGGCGCTCGCGTTGTATTTTTTCCGCAACAAAGGTGTGGGTGGTAGGCATTAGTGGGCACCAGGGGTTGCCAGGGCGCGGACGCGGTCGATAAAGATGCGCTTACGGTAGAGATTGGGCAGTTCCCAGCCAGGTGTCAGAGAGGTGATCACGGTTTTGCCGATGATATGGCGACCATTGTCGTTTTCCCCCTCATAGGTGCGAACGCCCCAGATATTGTGGAGAATGGCGACACGGCCATTGTGGGTACCAACATAGAGGGTGATATGCCCAGGCAGCCCCACAAGACTTAAAAAAGGCGTTCCGTATTGGGCAATGGTCTGTTCCTTGGCCTCCCTGTCCATGGACGAGAGATCGATCACAACGCCTTGGCGCTGCTGTGCTCGGCTGTTGCGCGGAAGCCAAATGCCAAAGGGAGCCAGAAGGTCGTGGGTTGTGGCTGAGCAGTCTCTGAGGCCGTACATGCCCCCCCAGCCGTAGTGCTGGCCATGGAGGCGGGCAATCAATTGCGCCATAGCTTTGGGGGTGAGGGGAAGGGGGCGGAGGGCGATATCAGAGGATGGGAGGTGTATTGTTCGAACGCTTGTTCCTGTCTTGGTCTTGACCGGAAGCAGAACGGTTTTCTGTTTGCCGCTTTGCTCCTTGATGGGAAGCATGGTTCCGATGTTGAGGGGCGTGCCAAGGCCTTTCACAGCAATGCCATCGCGGAGGATGGCGCCCTGGGGCAGGGCTTCCCAGGCATTGATAAAGGATTGGTCGACATCGGCGACATCTTCGGCATCGACCCAGCCAGCGGCAAGGGGTGTTTCCACAAAGACAAAGCGCGTGTCACGGGAGATATGGGTTCGAAAAACCGGCATGCCAACGGCAAGCAAGGAATATTGAAAATCGTCAAAGGGATATTGGTAGGCATCCACAATGGGTTTGTCGTAGCGGGGATTGTGGGTTGGCATTTGACGAAGATCGGTGTTTTTGACAATGATCGCAGGCTGAGCGTCTGAGGGATATCGCCCCATATTGGCGTTTTCCACGATGTCGTCCCATTCTTCTTGTGACCAGCGTTCCCCGCCCAATTTGTAGCCACGGGCTTTGCGGATCACCGCATCGCTTGCTTTTGTGGTTCCCTGTTCCATATGCCAGGGACCAAAGAAGACAGAGGTAAAACGTTGATTGGCTTGCGCCTGTTGATCAGCGGAAAGCAGCCGCTTATTTGTGCCAGCTCTTTTGGCATAGTAGGTGATATCTTGGGGGAAGGTGCGTTCGTCCTCGATAGAGACCGTTGGCTGTGGGGACGGGGTTGGTTTGGGCGTTTTTTTGGCGCAGCCAAAAAGCGGGACACAAAAAAGACACAGAAGAATGCAGGCACAAAAAAGACGGTTGCTCATACTGATTCCTTGCTTTTTGAAAACGATGGTGAGAAAAGACCCTACGCTTTTTTCCGCCAAGAGGCTACGACTTTGTGCGCACCATTTTTTGCAAAATGTCGCGCTTGGACTTGACGTTGGGGGAATTACGAGCTAGAAAGCATTTGTCACGTACTGAGAAAGCGTTGATCAACAAGAAATACCCGAATGCACGATTTGTCACCATCGTCTATCCGGTTAGGACAGCGGCCTCTCAAGCCGCCAAGACGAGTTCAAATCTCGTTGGTGACGCCAGATACATCAAGGGTTTACAGGGAATTTCCTGTAAACCCTTTTTTCTTTCCCAACACCATTCCCA
>JAFSVD010000031.1 GCA_017450275.1 Desulfovibrio sp.
CTTTTTCTCTCCCCGCTCTTTGTCTTCGCCTCCCTCAATATTTACGGAGCCTCGTTTTTCACCGCCATGAACAATGGCATCCTCGCAGCCACCATCAGCTGCCTGCGCACCCTTGTTTTTGGGGGTCTCCCCCTTTTTTGGGGCTTAGACGGCGTCTGGCTGGCCTGGAGTAGCGGGGAAATACTTACCCTTGCCATTATCATCCCTCTCCTTGGCCGCATCCGCACAAATACCACAAAGACGCCATAAATCGCTTACGTGCTTTCTGGAGCATTTTCGTATGGAACTTTCAATCTACGATTTTGTCACCCTCTGCATTGTTGTGCCCATTATCTTTTTCCGCTTCACCCTCATTCCCGAATGGCTCTTTGCCAAAGCGCGCAAAACCCATCCGGCCATCATCATTTTTCTGATCGGCATCGGCTTAACCGCCCTTGCCGGCTTTGTCGCAACCCATTTTACCGAAGGCTTTGCGGTTCGTTTTCTTGCTTTGGCTGTTGCTGTGCTTGCGTGCGTCATCCATTACCTCTATACAAAGGAAAAGGACTCGGCATCAAACGAACAGGCAGACAAAAATGCCTAACATTCGATAAGGAGCTCTCGCTATGTCTGAAAAACTTCGTATCGGCTGGATTGGTACTGGTGTTATGGGTCAAAGCATGGCTGGCCATATTCTCCATGCAGGATATCCTCTCACCATCTATACCCGAACCAAATCCAAGGCAGAGTCCCTGCTTGCTCAGGGTGCCACCTGGGCTCCGGATCCCAAAAGTCTGGCGGAACAGGTTGATGCGGTTTTCTCCATTGTGGGCTATCCCAAAGATGTGGAAGAGGTCATGCTTGGGGAAAACGGCACCCTTCGGGGTATCAAAGCCGGCGGTATCCTCTGCGATATGACCACATCGAGCCCTGCCTTGGCCGAACGCATTGCCCACGAAGCGGCCAAAGTTGGCGTTGAGTCCCTCGACTGCCCGGTCACAGGCGGCGATATCGGAGCCAGAGAGGCCAAGCTCACCATCTTTGTCGGAGGAAGCGCCAAGGCCTATGCAACGCTCAAACCGATCTTTGAGGTTATGGGAAAACACATCCTCCCCTGCGGAGGACCTGGCTTTGGCCAAAAAGCCAAACTCGCCAATCAGATCGCCATTGCCGGGGTGATGTTTTCCACCTGCGAATCCCTGCTCTTTGCCCACAAGGCTGGCCTGCCGGTTGCGGAATGGCTCGAAGGGGTTGCGGTTGGGGCAGCAGGCAGCGTTGCCATGAATACGCTGGGGCGCAGAGCGTTGAAGGGCGACACAAAACCCGGTTTTTTCATCAAACATTTTGTCAAGGATCTTGGACTCTGCCTGGAGGAATGCCGCCGCATGAACCTTGTGCTGCCGGGTCTTCAGGCTTCTGACCAAATCTACCGCCTGCTTTTGGCTCAAGGCTATGGCGATAAGGGCACCCAGTTTTTGACAGAAGGCCTTGCAGCCATGAACGGCTCCACCTTCTCGCCTGCTGAATCAGCGAATCCTGTGTGATAGCTATCACTGCAAAGGCCCCCGTCCGTGCTATTTTGAACCAAAGGATCGTTCTTCGTGCGCTCAGCCGAAGAATGCTGGTATTTTTGCTCCCTGAAGGAGGTTTCCATGCCAAACACAGAAAAACGACCGTGGCTGAAAATCTTTCTGGGTGGACTTGTCGTTGGGGCTCTCCTTGTGATTGTCTCGGCCTATGCCATGATTTCAACAGACCAGCGCCAGTTCTGCTCGGTCTGCCATATCATGAACGAAGCCGCTGTGACGCACAAACTCGGCACCCATGCCGACCGATCCTGTAACGACTGTCATGCGCCGCATAATTGGCTTGCCAAAATCCCCTTCAAAGCCCAAGCAGGGCTCGAGGATTTTCTGGGCAATCTCGCTGGCAACGACGTGACCCCTCCCAGCCAGACCACCAAGGACATGGTCAATGCCAACTGCATCGCCTGCCACGCAAACGTCAACAGCAATGTCGCAAGCATGGCGGCAAAGCCCTATTGTGTTGATTGCCATCGCAATGTCGCTCACATGCGCCACCAACCCATCGCAAAAAGGATCGTTTCGTATGAATAAGCAGGCTCTCCGTTTGGCAGTATTCCTTGCTGCTTTTACAGGCATGGTGGTTCTTTTTGGCTGTACGGATACAGAAACAAAACTCTATACACCGACCTACACAACAGGTATCCCAGCGACCGAGCTTTCTTCCAAAGCCTTCAAAGAGGCCTTCCCCTCCCAGTACAATTCCTACATGAAGAACAACGAAAGCGAGGTCATGACCGAATACAAGGGATCCATTGCCTATCATAAAAACGACAATGTCAATCCCTTGCCCATAGGCTTCAAACACGCTCAACCCTATTTGAAGAACCTCTGGCTTGGCTATCCCTTCATGTACGAATACAACGAGCCCAGAGGCCACACCCACGCTGTGGAAGACTTTGTCAACATCGACCGTCTTGACTCCTTCAGCCCGGACGGCAAGGGGCATATGCCAGCCACCTGCTGGAACTGCAAAACACCGCGCATGATGCAGTGGATCGCCAAGTACGGCGACTCCTTCTGGTCCAAGGACGTGAATGAATTCCGCGGCAAGGATCAGGTGACAACCGAAGAATCCATCTCCTGTGCCACCTGCCACGATCCTGGCACCATGGAATTGCGTCCCTATTCCGAGCCCCTCAAGGACTGGTTGGCCAGATCCGGTCAAGATTGGAACAAGATCTCCCGCAACGAAAAGCGCACCCTGGTCTGCGCTCAGTGCCATGTGGAATACTATTTCACCGCCAAGGGGAATGGTCCCGCCCTTCGCCCGGTCTTTCCGTGGGATTTGGGCAAGAGTGCCGATGCCTGCTACGAATACTATAAGAGCCATGGCCCCAAAAACGCCAAGGGAGAGGAGACCCCCTTCTACGACTGGATCCACGCAGCCTCCAAGGTACCTATGATCAAGATCCAGCATCCTGACTACGAAACCTTCCACGACGGCCCCCACGGCGCTGCCGGTGTCTCCTGCGCTGACTGCCATATGCAATTTGTCCGCGAAGACGGCAAGAAGGTGTCGAGCCACTGGATGACATCTCCCATGAAGGACAAGGAAATGCGTGCCTGCCGTCAGTGCCATGCGGACAAGACTGCCGACTATTTGCGTAGCCGCGTGCTCTATATCCAGGATCGCACCTACAAGCAACTGATCGAGGCCGAACGCCACTCTGTCAAGGCTCACGAGGCTGTGCGCTTAGCCAATGCATGGACAGGCCCCAAGCCGTCCAACTTCGATGCGTTGATGCAAGAAGCCAGAGACATGGTGCGCAAGGGGCAGCTCTATTGGGATTATGTCTCTGCCGAAAACAGCATAGGCTTCCACAACCCGACCAAGCAGTTGAACACCCTCATGGTCTCCTATACCTCGAGTCAAAAGGCCATCGACCTTGCTCTTGAGGCAACCAAGTTTGGCATTGCTGACAAGCTGACCGGCAATATCGAAGACATCGTGCCGCCGATTCTCACCATGAGCCGCGAACTCCAGCAGGATGCGGAATTTTTGCAGAAGAATCCCTGGACAAAGCTTTTGCCTGTGAAGCCCAAGACTGCCCGCTCCTGGAAGGGACAGGAACGTCTGAGCATGGCAAATACCTCCAACTAAACCTTGATTTCTGCCTAGTTTTCCACCATGGATACGCAAGTCTTTGAGGTTTAGGGATCAGGATAAACTATACCCATAAGTGTGGACACAAAACATTTTTAGACCCCTCAAAAATGGACACGAACTGCTCTCCTAACTTTGTCCGCCCATAAGTGTGGACACGGAAAGCAGGATCTCAAAATTCTTGCCCTTCCAGGTGGACAC
>JAFSVD010000032.1 GCA_017450275.1 Desulfovibrio sp.
AAGAGCTGCTGCGTTTTTTGCCATCCCTAACTGCTTAGCGGGAGCTGGAACCGTGTTTTTTTCTTCTCTAATGGTTTAAACGGGGGGACAGTGCCGTGTTTTCCCTAACCGCTGAGCAGAGGGCAGATCCTTCACTTCCCTAACTTGTCGAGTTACTGGTGCATTGTACCCGTTTCTTCGCGGATTCCGAGGCCACGAATGACGGATGCAGATTCTCCCCAGTTCCTCAGCCGGAAGATGTACTCTATCGGCTGGATGAGAAACTAGGTGCGATCTGCGGCCGTGGATTTTCTACAATGTGAATGAAATAGACCCGTAGGTTCAACAACAATCGAAAACGCAGCCAAAAGGACAAAAACTTGCGAACTCTCGGCCTTTTGTGGAGTCGTGCGAGGATTGCTTGAACCAAAAACATTTTGTTAGGAATATGGGCGAAAGCCAACCATGCCAACTTCATAAGAAGAGTTTGCTTCTCACACCTTTGTCTTTGTTGCGAGACGTTTATGGAAACACGTTGCAGTTGGGCTTTGAGCTCACAGGCCATGATCGACTACCACGACACGCGTTGGTGTAAACCGGAGCACAGGGAGCAGGAACTGTTCGCCATGCTGATTCTGGAAGGTGCCCAGGCCGGTCTTTCGTGGGCAACGATTTTGGCCAAGGAAGCGACCTATCGAACCCTTTTTGCGGGCTTTGACCCGTCTGTGGTTGCCGCCTTCGATGAAAGCGATATCGCTTCGCTGCTTGGGAATCCCGGTATTGTTCGCAACCGAAGAAAGATTGCGGCCGCTGTCACCAACGCACGCGCTTTTCTCGCTGTGCAGGCTGAATTCGGCAGCTTCGACCGCTATATCTGGGGCTTTACAGGGCAGAAGGTGATCGACCATCATTTGATCAGCCTTGCGATGATGCCGGCCAAAAACGATCTCTCGACAAGCATCAGCAAGGATCTCAAAAAGCGCGGTTTCTCCTTTGTGGGGCCTACCATCGTCTATTCCTATCTGCAGGCCATTGGTATCATCAACGACCATCTGGAAGACTGCCCCTTCCGTTGAATGGAGGCATAGCACAAAAACGCCCTCACGATCTTTCGGGTCGTGAGGGCGTTTTTGTGAGAGGCAAGCATTGTGCCATACGCAGTCAAGCTGGTATGCAGCTCTTCTTGATACATCCCGTTAGGTACACCCGTCAGCACCAAGATCAAGGGGTCTTCGCTCGTAAAAGGTAAATGCGTCAGCCGTGGATGCCAAGGGGGAAACGTTCATGCCCACTCACAACTACCTTGACACGCACCGACGACAAAAAAGCCCCCTTCCTTGGAAGAGGGCTTGTAGGGTAGATTTATTTTTGTCGGATCAGATAAAACCCCCATACTGAAAACCCGATGACAACCAGTGCAAATTGAACCCACTGTGGCATCAAGCGTCCTCCCGCGTCAAAAGCGTGCTGATAGGTACGCTCACAACAGATACAAGCAACATTTCAAGCGGCGGGTTGTCCCCACGAAAGAGCCAAATTGCAAGTCCTGCCACGCCCAATTTCTCAAGAATATCCGATAGTCGCTTGATGCGATTTTTGAATTCCATTTGCCTCCTCAAAGCCTGGATTAGCCAGATCTCTATCGAATCGTCTCACGCAGCAATATGCAGTATTGTCTAAAAAAACGCAATTGTGAGCAGCAGGATAAAAATCCCCCCTCCACTCCTGCCCCTTCCGCTGAATGGAGGCATAGCACAAAAACGCCCTCACGATCTTTCGGGTCGTGAGGGCGTTTTTGTGAGAGGCAAGCATTGTGCCATACGCAGTCGAGCTGGTATGCAGCTCTTCTTGATACATTCCGTTAGAACTTGTAGGTCACAATCATGTGGGCTTTCCAAATATCTTGCTTATCGTAGGAGCCAAAGCCATTCCAGCTCCGTTTCCAGGTGCCGTCATCCATATAGTTGGCGATATAGCCCAATTCCACGTTGATATCGAGGTTTTCGTAGATCTTGTAGACGTTGACCAGGTTTAATTCGAGCAGACCGTCGTTGGTGGTCAGATAGGGGCCGTCGAAGATACAGGTGGTGCTGTTCCATGCGTAGGCCGAATCCATGAACTTGACCATGGACGGTGAGTTGGTGCCACCCCACCAGGCAGCGCGGAAGGTGTGGGTGAGATCCTCCAGGAAGCTCATGTCGGCGAGTTGGAGGCCGATGCCCCAGGTGCCGGCCAGGGAGACGTTTAAGTCTTGGAAGTCGTTGCGCGGCGACCAGTACAAGTTGCCATCGCCCATGAAGGAGGTGGTGTAGACATAGGGGGAGACGCCGGGCATGCGTTCGGAACCGTTTTTGATGTCGCCGTCGTCGCCTGAGCTGTACCAGCCAAAGAGGCCTGGGGTGCCCCAATCCATCTTGTATTCCATGAGCGCTTTGACAAGCCAGCCCTGGCGCAGGGTTGAGCCACGGCGCAGGTCATTGGGATTGTTGCGCACCATGGTGGTAAAACGTCCCATCTCTTCGACATAGCCGTAGTTCAAATCGAGTTCAAAGTTGAAGGGAGCAAAGGCTTTGACTTTGAGAGGAAGTCCCGCCCAAAACATGCTGCCATAGGATTTGGAGGTGCGTCCGTAGTCAACGACGTTTAAGCCGCCGCCACCGCTGAGCGCTGCGAGATAGGGGGTCATGCTGACAGCAGGAGCGCCATCCCACAGGCCGTTGTTGCGGTAGTCAGCCCACTCGCCGGTATTTCTGCCCCGGATGCCGAACATCGCCCAGGGGGTGAGTTCGACACTCTCGAAGTTCATGGGCAGCGTCAGGACAAAGAAATCCATGTTGTCGAGATAGTTGGCGCTGTCTTTGGAATTGTCCCCGGCAACAGCAGCGTAGTTGTCGTTGAAGGGGCGGAACCACATGAAATTCAGCCCAAAGGTGTCGTTGAAGTCGGTGTGCAGATTGATCGCCGCAGCCCGAAGGTCAAAGACCGCGGATCCGCCAGCGGCATTGGGGAGGGCGAAATTCTGGATACCCATGCGGGTGCGGACGCTTGTGCCGGGAATCAGCCAATCGATATAGGCCTGCCGCACCTTGATGATCTGATTGCTGTCAGCACCAAGGGCGCCGCCTTGCCATCCCGCACGACCCCATTGCTGAGGACCTATGTGGAACTGGACGCTGCCTTCGAGATTGTCTGAGGCAATGGCGTCCATCTGGATGAGCAGTCTTTGGCGTGCGGCAAAGACATCCTGGGAGCTGGCCTTGTGTTTGACGCCTGCGCCATTGCGGGTTTTATAGATCAGCGATGTGTCGCCTATGGCAAAGCCCATATTCCACTGGCCTTTGAGTTTGAACTCAATAGCCCAGGATGCACTGGTCCAAAGCAGGGTGAGAAGACCCGTAAGAACCAGAATTGACCATTTTTTCATTGTTCTTCCTCGTGATCGACTATCTGCTTTCGCTTTTTTCAGGGGTGTTTGGGGCAGGGCTCGTTTCTTCTTCCTGTGCCGTCCACTTGTCCGTGCTGTCTGCCGGCAAGGGGTTCATATAGTGACGGAGTAGGTAGCCCTTTTCATAGCGTACGATCTTCAGCCAGCTCCAGGTGAGGAGCAGAACAGGCAGAGCCATGAGTGCCCCGGAGAAATTGCCAAATTGTTTTGCGACGTTGAGGCCGCCGATGGCTAAAAGGCCCACGGCCAAAAGCGCCTGGGCAAGAGCCCAGAAGGAGCGGTGCCAGCGCGCCGGATCGTCATTGACACCCAAACGGCGTGTGGCCACCGAAGCCACCACATAGCAGCCCGAGTCAACAGAGGTGGCCAGGAAGATGGTGGAGAACACGCAGTAGACGCACATGACAATTTTGCCAAAGGGCAAGGTGTCCAGCACCGCCATCATGGCTGCTGCGCCACCGGATTCCTTCAAGATAGCCACGGCATCCAAGGCTGCTTTGCCTTCCACATGGTGGACGGCGTTGTACTGCAACCACAAGGTATAGGAGCCAAAGACACCATGGATGAGGTAGCCGCCGGCAATACAGCCCAACATGCCCCAGATAATGACTTCCCTGATAGTACGACCGCGGGAAATACGGGCAATAAAAAGCCCCATGAACGGTCCATATCCAGCCCAAAAGAGGGCGTAGAAAATAGTCCAGTCACGGGGAAAACTGTTGTCCGCAAAGGGGGCAATCCAGAATGTCATGTTCATGTAATTGCCGAGCATCTTGCCGATCGCGTTGGTGAAGATATCGATCAGTTGGGAGGTGGGGCCGGCAAAAAAGCCAAAGAAGACCATGGCGAGGGCGATAATCACATTGATATCAGAGAGAACCTTGATGCCCTTATCCAGACCCGACCAGACAGACCAGCCGGCAATGCAGGCCGAGACCAGGAGCACTATCAGTTCCACGGTAAATCCGGGCGTCACCCCAAAGACCCGATTGAGGGCAGCCACAACCGTTGGCAGGGAAACACACATGGTCACAGCCGTACAAAAGAGCAGCCCCAGAATGAAGAAGACATCGCAGGCTCGGCCGATAACACCGTTGGTTTGCTTGCCAAGCACGATTTCCGAGGCAGCGGAGATGCGCAGCACGGGCTTTTTGCGAATATGGAAGAGGTAGGCAATGGGGAGTGCCGCGACAAAATACGTACACCACGCATTGGGTCCCCAATGGAGAAGCAGGTAGGCCAAAGACCAGTCGAAGGCTTCTGTGCTCATGGCCGGGGCGTTTTGCGGCAGGGAGATGACGTCCCAAAGGGGTTCCACAATCGCCCAGAACATACAGGCACCAGCCACCCCTGAGCAGAAAATCATAGCCACCCAGGATTTCAGAGAATACTGGGGTTTTTCTTCAGGAGGACCCAGTTTGACATCACCGTAGCGCGAACAGGCGAAGAAAATACAGATGAGGCACAAGGCCACGGTGAACCACATGTACAGGGAGCCAAATTTGAGTGAAAGGGTGCCGTAAATGCCGCCGATAAATTTCTCAGCTTGTGCAGGCCACAAAACCATGGGCAAGGCCACTGCCAGAATCAAGATCAATGCTGGCCAGAAAATCCCGATTTCTGGTCGTAGGTCATTGTCGTTGGATGGTACTGGAACATTTGGCATACTCTTCCTCGCTTGCAAAGGGTGCCAAAGAAAAAAACTGTGCATCCAGTGCAAGGCGTATTCCATCTCTTTTTCTTTTGCCTTTTTCTCCCTTTTTTGGGTCTTTTTCTCTCTTTTTACGACATCTTCGTCGTAGAGTGCGACATCCATGTCATAGAAATTCTATAGAAATTCTTTTGATAGCGAGTGTGCCTACGCCGTTTTTGTCACCCTCTCTTGGCTCTGCTTTTTTTTTGCATCGTATGGGCGACAAGACTGTCGTAGGAGGCGGGATTGGGGGGAGCTTTTCTCGTACAGCGGTGTTTCTGTATGGGAAGGACACTCTTGTCGTAGAGCGCGACAAGAGTGTCATGCTTTTCGGGAAAGGGCTGTCAGAAAGGGTATGCCAAGCCGTAACAGTGCTTGGCATATTTTTTGATAGAAAGGGCGCGCTGGCAACGGCAAAATTTAACACAACGAGGTCTTTCGATGTCACAGAAAGCACAACGAGCCGCCCTTATAGGCTTCGACTGTCTGATTCCCAAACGTTTGATGAAGATGTTGGAGGAAGGTGGGCTGGAGAACTTCCGGCGTTTTATGCAGGAGGGGAGCTATATCCCTGAAGGCTACAATCTGCCTACAGTGACTCCTCCCTCCTGGGCCACCATTTGCACCGGTGCCTATCCCCGCACCCATGGCGTTGAAGACTACTATTACTATCACGAAGGGCAGTCCCTGGAATATAAGTTCACCTCGCAGGCCTTTGGTTCTGACATTGTGACAGCCGAGACCATCTGGGATAGCTGGGATAAGGCTGGGAAAAAGTGCATTGTGGTCAACTATCCCATGAGTTGGCCTTCCCACATGCAGCATGGTGTCATGGTCATGGGGCAGGGGTTGTCGCCGGCAGAGAGCCGTTGGCCTTTGCACGGCAACGAACACAAGGAATTCCTCGCCTCGGAAAGCGTGATTTCGACAGAATTTTATCCCATGGGGGTGCAGGGGCACTTTGACGACGCCAAGGACTGGGAAAACCTTCCTGACGACATGGACGAGCCCCTCGATATGTCGGTCACCATCCATTTCAAGGAAGGGGTTGAGCCTGTCCGCGATCAGCGCTGGCATCTTTTGGCGTGGCAGAGTGGGGACGAGGGCTATGACCGCATCACCCTGGCGCCGGAAAAGGATTTCAACAAGGCCTTTTGCACCTTGCGCCTCAAGGAGTGGAGCGAGCCCATTGAGCACGACTTTGTCATCGACCAAGACGGGCGCACGGAAAAAGGCGTGTTTCGCGCCAAGCTTATGGAACTCTCCGACGATGCCGAGGATTTCAAGCTCTATATCTCAGGCATTGCCGGGCGCACCAAGTTCATCGCCCCTGCGGAAGCCGCTTCGCAGATCGACTTTTCCAAGCAGATAACCGCCAACGACATCGGTCTTGTGGCCTATTTGCACGGCATCATCGATACGGAGACCGTGTGCGAACTGGTGGAATTCCACAGCGAGTGGATTTGGAATACCGCCTCCTCGCTTCTTGCCGCCAATCCCGATTGGGATCTCTTCTACATGCATTCCCATCCCATCGATTGGTTCTACCATGGTTGGTTGAGTGACTTGGACAGCAAGGACGAAAAGGTTCGCCAGGCTGCCGAGAAGATGGAACGCCATATCTATACCGTGGAAGACAGGCTCTTAGGCCGCCTCATGGATTGTATGGGCGATGACACCGTGATCTGCTGCTGCTCAGACCATGGCGCAACCCCCATGGGTCCCATTTTAAATACTGCCCATGCGCTCAAGGAAGCGGGATTGTGTTCCTATGAGCCCAAGAAGTCGGAGAACTACTGGGACATCTATGAAGAGAGCGAAGGCTTCAATTTTATCCTCGATGTGAGCAAGTCCCAGGCCGTGCCCCAGCGCTATATGTTTGTCTACGTGAATCTCAAGGGCAAATACCCTGGCGGCATTGTGGAGCCCGAAGACTACGAGAGCGTGCGCACAAAGATCATCGACGCCCTTCTGGATTACCGGCATCCCGACACCGGCGAGCGTCCTGTGCTTTTGGCAGTGCGACGCGAAGACGCCAACGTCTTTGGCATGGGTGGAGCGCAGGCAGGGGATGTGGTCTATGTCTTGAAGCCCGAATACATGGCTGAGCACGGCTACGGGCTGCCCACAGGAGAATCCGGCTGCGGCTCACTCAAGAATTTGCTCATGTTCCGAGGCCCCAATATCAAGAAAGGCTATGTGTATCCCAGGCCTCGTTGGCTGGCTGATATCGTGCCCACCTTCTGCTATCTGACCGGCAATCCCATTCCGGCTGACGCTGAAGGCGCCCCCATCTATCAAATCATGGAAGATCCCAATCTCGTGAGGTAAGAACTATGGCTGAGAAGAGAGCAATTATGGTTATGGCCAAGGGACTGAGCCTCGCCAGTTCCCATGAGGCGGTGCAGAAATTCGTGAAAAAAGCCGCTATCCTGGATAAGGCTGCCCAAGAGGGGCTGGAAGACAAGGCCAAGGCGCTCGGTGCTGTTTCTGTGGCAGTGCAGGATCTTGGTGCCAGTCTTGAAAAAGACGCCTTTGTCTGCGTGCAGGGGGGCGAAGAGGCGCTCGCCGCTGCCCAGGAAGCGGCTAATCGCCGCACGGTGCTCGTTGTGGCTGCTGATGACGGGGTGGCCTTTGCTGGTCTTGGGATCAACAGCAAGGCTGGGCACATCGGCCGGGTGGTTTCAGCGGATGATGTTGTTTTAACCATCGCGACCCTGGTGGATCTGCCCATAAGCGCCGATTGCACGGCCGCGATCATCTATCAGGTTTTTAAAGACCCCAATCTCAAATTGAACGAACGCATCAAATTGCAGGAAGCCTTGTCGCGCATGGAATCGGTGCTTGAACGCAATAACCGCGAACCATGGGACAAACACGACTGCGCATAGCAGAACAAAAAAGCCTCGGCACAGCGCCGAGGCTTTTTTGTTGTGGTGTTTACTCGCCGCGTTCGTGATCGAGAATCGCGAGCGCCTTCATCTTGCGTTGCAGGGTTCGCAGGGTGAGTCCCAGAACCTGGGCTGTTTTTCCGCGATGCCAGTGGCATTTTTCCAAACTTCGGATGATGAGAATGCGCTCGAGCTGTTTGGTGGCCTCTTCCAGGCTTTCTCCCTCAGGCAGGCTGGGCAAAAACATTTCCACGTTGCTCAAGAAATCCGCGGCATCCTCCCCAAAGGCTGCGTAGCGGTCGAGGAAATTGTTCAGTTCCCGCACATTGCCTGGCCAGTCGTAGCGGGCAATGGCAACGCGGATCTTCTGGGAGAGCTTGAGTTCGAGCCCGTTGCGTTCGCTCCAGGCTTTGACCAAGAGCGGCAGATCCTCCTTGCGCTCTCTGAGCGGGGGGATGGTGATGGTGAGGACATTGATGCGGTAGTAGAAATCCGCTCGCGCTTTGCCCTCGCGCACCAGCGCTGCCAGATCGCGGTTGGTGGCGGCAATGAGCCGGAATTTGGAGGTCTTCACCGTATTGCTGCCCAGGGGTGTGTAGGTTTTGCTCTCCAGCACCCGCAAGAGTTTCACCTGCAGGTTCATGGGTAATTCGCCGATTTCATCCAGAAAGAGGGTGCCGTTGTCCGCAGCAGCCAAGAAGCCTTCCTTGGCCATGGTGGCTCCGGTGAAGGCGCCCTTGTTGTAGCCAAAGAATTCGCTCTCAAGCAGGTTCTCGGGGATGGCGCCGCAATTGACCGGCACATAGGCGCCGCGGCGACCGCTGTAGTTGTGGATGGCTCTGGCCACCACGTCCTTGCCGCAGCCTGTCTCGCCGTAGAGGATCACGTTGGCGTCGTTTTCCGCGGCCTTGAGAATCAGGGCATAGACCTTGTGCATGGCCTGGCTTTTGCCCACAAGCGAGCCCAGACAGTCGGCGTGTTCCAAGGTCAGTCTGAGCTGGCGGTTTTCTTCCTGCAGCGCCAGTTCCTGGAACTTTTGGTCGCTCACATCGAGCATAATCCCTTCGAGAAAACACGGCTGCCCCTGCTCGTCGTAGATGGCTTCGCCCTGATCCCAGACCCATTTGATGGAGCCGTCTGGCAGAAGCAGGCGATACATAATCTGCCAGGGCTCATGGGCGACAATTTTGTCACTTATGGTCTTGCGCATGCGTTCTAAATCCACATCCAGGGTCATGCGCTCAATCACATTGAGTCCCTGTTCGATCATCGAAGCAGCCGATATGCCCAAGAGATGTTCCGAACCAGCGCTCGCGTACTCGAGGATCGAGCGATACTGCCCAGTCTCTCTGGAAGCGTAGGGCTCTAAGCGGCAGCGGTAGACCAGGCCTGGCAGTCGATTGAGGAGTTTTTCCAATCTGGCCTGAATCCGTCTGTTGTCCTGCTCTGTCTTTGTTGCAGCCATAGCATCTCCAAGGCGAGGCAATACGACATTTTTGTCGCGGATCACGACAATTTGTGGGGACTGTCAAGGCTGTCGTGACGCCCAAAAGCCGCTTTCTTCCTCTTTTTCGGCCAAAAAAGCCGTTGTGTGGGAGGTGGGCTTTTCTCGTTTTGAGCAGAAAGTATGCCATACCCCATGGTATAAAAAATGCAGAGAGTGCCGGGCAATCAGGCCTATCCACGAAGGAGTATCGCCATGACAGAACAGACACGCCAGAGCACAACGGTTCATCTTGAACGCAGAGGGCCTCTCATTGATCTGGATGCCGAAAGCCGGGTTTTGCCTGCGCTTTCCATCGACAACAACAGTTTGCCTGAAAACGAGCGCGGCGGCACAGCCAAAAAGCTCCTTGGTTCTTCGGTTCTCTATTGTTATGTGGCAGCCTTAGACAAGGCGCTTGCCACCCGCGGCATTGTCTACGACCACATCGAGGCGCACGCCGAAGTGGTTGCCGGCAGCGACGACAAGGGGCGCAGCCGCATTGTGGGCATAACCCTCACGGTTTTGGTGCATGCGGACGAGGAATACGAAGAGCTCTTTGAGCGCGTGTGCAAGGTCATGCGCCAGGGCTGCCTTATCTCAGCCAGCTTGGAAGCGGCCTTTCCCGTTACCTACGATTTGAAACTCGTCTGTCCAGACGATTAGGAGAACGACTATGCACCTTGCCATTCTCGGTGCAGGACCAGGCGGCTATACGGCTGCCTTTGAAGCACAGCGTCTTGGGCATGCAGTGACCCTCATTGATCCGAACGCGCCAGGAGGCACGTGTCTGCACTGTGGCTGTATTCCCACAAAAACCCTCCGATCCACAGCCGATGCGCTCATGTCTGTGGATCGATTCGCGGACATGGGCATATCCTCGTGTGCGCCGACACTCGATCTCGAAGCCTTGCGTAAAAGGAAGGATGCGGTCATACGCACGCTGGAAGAGGGGCTGATCAAAACCTGCGCCAAGCAAAAGATCCGCGTCATCCAAGGCAGAGCGTCCTTCGCCGATGCCAAGACCATTGTGGTGAACGATGAGCGTCTTGCCATCGATGCAGCCATCATCGCCACGGGTTCGCGGGTTCTGGAATTGCCCAGTCTCCCCTTAGACCACCAGTATGTGTGTTCCAGCGACGATGCCTTGCGTCTCACCCATATCCCCAAGCGTTTGCTCATTGTTGGGGGCGGGGTGATTGGCTGCGAGCTGGCCTGTATCTATCAGGCCTTTGGCAGCGAGGTGACCATTGTCGAAGGTTTAGATCGGCTTTTGCCGCTGCCTGCCATCGACCACGAGGTGAGCACGCTCTTGGCCAGGGAAATGCGCAAGAAAAAGATCCGCATGCATCTTGGCTCCACTTTGGAGGATGTGCGGGTTGTGGATGGGGGTGTGCAGGCAACGATAGCGCCTTCGCCCTTCCTGCCAGAGACCTCCCCCAAGGCAGCGCCTCAGGCTGTATCGGCGGACATGATCCTGGTCACGGTAGGGCGCGCTCCGAACACCGATGGTTTGGGCTTGGAGGCTCTTGGGGTGCAATTGGATAAGCGAGGCTGGATCCAGGTGGATGCCAATCTCAGAACCAGTGTTCCTGGCATCTATGCCATTGGGGATGTCTTGGGTCCATCCCACATTATGCTCGCGCATGTGGCGAGCTGCGAGGCCTTGTGCGCTGTGGAGAATCTCAACGGCCAAGACCATGCCATGGCGTATACGGCTGTGCCTTCAGCGATCTTCACGGATCCTGAAATCGCCGATGTGGGCTTGAGCGAAGAGGGCGCCCGCAAAGCGGGTTTTTCCGTGTGCACAGCCACAACGCTCACCAGGGAGCTGGGCAAGGCACAGGCCATGGGCGCTTTGCCGGGATTCACAAAGATCGTGGCGTGCGCAGAGACAAAACGCATCCTCGGCGTCCATATTGTGGGAGCGCATGCCTCAGATATCATAGCCGAAGCAGGCTTGGCTGTGACCCACGAAATGACTGTGCAGCAATTGGCACAAACCATCCACGCTCATCCAACCCTCGCTGAAGGTCTGTATGAGACCGCGAGAAAACTCTTGGCTTGATCAAGGATATCGTATGAAAAAACTCGAAGAACTTTCTTTCCCAACCGATCGCAACTACACCAGCGAGCATGTGTGGATCAAAAACGATGGCGCAAGCTATCTTGTGGGGATCAGCGACTATGCCCAGGATCAGCTGAGCGAAGTGGCCTATGTGGAATTGCCGGAAGTGGGCAGCCATTTTGCCGCAAACGAGCAATTTGGCACGGTCGAATCCGTCAAGTCGGTCAACGCGCTCTATATGCCGGTTAGCGGCACCATTGAAGCCTGCAATACGGAGCTGGAAGAGACACCGACCTTGATCAATGTCGGCTGTTATACCAACGGCTGGCTTGTGCGCATACGTCCAGACAATCCTCATGACCTCTCCAATCTGCCTGATGCCAATGCCTACAAGGCGCTCTTAGGGTAACACCCTTGCAGGCGATTGTCCTTTCGTCGCACGATCCCGCGTTCAACTTGGCGCTTGAAGAGACCCTTTGCAGAACCATCGAAGAGGATCTCTGTATGCTGTGGCAGAATTCGGCTTCTGTCATTGTGGGGCGCCATCAATGCACCCAGGAAGTGGTCAATACCGCCTTTGTTGCGCGCCATGCGATCCCGGTCATTCGGCGCCTAAGCGGCGGGGGGGCTGTGTACCACGATCTGGGCAATCTCAATTTCTCGTTTTTGCGCAAAACAAAGACGCTAAGCCCTGATTGTCAATCGATCCTCCGTCCCTTGCTTCATGCCTTGGAGAGCCTTGGTCTTGCTGTCAAGCATACAGGGCGCAACGACCTTGAGGTGCAGGGCAAAAAGATCTCCGGCATAAGCCAGGCGAGAGTGGGCTCAACCCATCTTGTCCATGGCACCTTGCTGGTGGATGTGGATCAAGACGTTCTTGCCGAAGTGCTCAAGGTCGATTTAGCCAAGATCCAATCAAAGGGGATTCGCTCTGTGGCTGCACGGGTCTGCAATCTTGCCCAGATTTGGCCAGGTGCCTCTGTGGAGAGACTCACAGAGGTTCTGCTTGAGCACTGTGCCACAGACACCATAACGCTCACAGAGGCTGTCTTGACTGAGGCTCGCACCTGCATGGAGCAAAAGTACAGCCAATGGTCTTGGAATTTTGGCGCATCCCCACCCTGGAGCGAAGAGCGCTCCAAGCGTTTTCCCTGGGGTTCTGTCTGTCTTCGGCTCGATATCAAAGGGGGCATTGTGCGCGCTTGTTCTATCAGCGGCGATTTCTTTGCGCTGCGTCCTGTCGAAGAGTTGGAGCGTCTCTTTGTGGGCAAGGCATGGCGGGAAGAGGTTCTTTGCCCTCTTATCAGGGATCTGCCTTGGCAAGCGTATTTTCTGCACTGTGATCCCGCACAGATGCAGCGTTTTTTTCTCGGCACGCGCTGAAGAAGTCGATCGCATAGCGCATTCAGAAGACGAAAAGCCATTTGGTCTTTTTGTTTGTTTGGGAAGACATTTTTCTTGCGAAAGAAATGATAGATTATGTAATGACGTATAGAGAATTTAATACAGTATAGCAATCATACACCTATTCTATCAGAACGGAGGAGAGCGGTTCTTCCACCTTGTGGGTGGGTTTCTCCGCTCAATACTATATATGACACAGGCAAGACCTCTTGTCTCTGAGGACAGTCGGGCTCAGGCTGCCTATAATGCCCTGCGCAAACGTTTTGCCTTGCAGGGCGTATCCACAGCGATTTTTTCTGGCGTGGTCTATGGGCTTTTCACCGCCTTTATGACGCTGGCCATGGATTTGGGGATTTGGACCCAGTGGACAGGATCGGATTCGACACTGAGTCCCTTTTTGCAGATCTATCTTGTTGGAACCCTTGGTTCAGGCATGCTCTGCCTTTGGGGCGCTATCTGGTCGCTTGCGATACTGGCAGCGCACGGTAAATTCCCTGATTTTATTCGCAGTCTCTGTTCCCGACCGGGCTGCATTGTGCTGGGGGTTGCTGTGGCAGGAGGCCCCACAGCCATGACCCTCTATGTCTTGGGGCTGCAGCTGGCTGGCTCGATCATTGTGCCCATAAGCGCTTTGTGCACAGCCATCGGCGCGCTGCTCGGGCATCTTTGGTTTAAGCAGCGTCTGACGATGCGGAAATGGGCTGGCGTTATTCTGTGTTTTTTGGCAGGCGCGCTCATTGGCTGGTCTGGCATGACCGACGACGCGCCAACCCAGATGGGGCTCGGGATGCTGTTTGGTTTTCTGGCCGCCTTTGCCTGGGGGCTTGAAGGCTGTGTGGGTGGCTATGTCAGTGCCATCATCGATACGGAAATCAGCAATGCCATCAGGCAACTGACAGCCTGCGTGGGAACGCTCTTTGTGCTTGTGCCCTTGTTTGGCATTGTGGGCGGAGCCGATACCGTGGGTATGGTGTATGCGGCAATGACCGATTGGACATCCCATTTTTGGTTTGTTGTGGCGGGCTTTTGCACCTATTTGACCTATATGCTGTGGTACAAGGGCAATTCCATGTGCGGTGCGGCCTTGGGTATGGCCTGCAATGGCATGTTTTCCTTTTGGGGACCGTTTTTCTGTTGGCTGATTATGGGCGTCTTTCACGGCAAGGAGGGCTATGCCTTGCCCTTCATGGTGTGGGTAGGGGCTTTGATCATGGTTGGAGGCATCTTTCTTATTGCCATAAACCCTCTTGAATGGCTACAGAAGAAGAGGAATGTCGCATGCTCCCGTTAAATTATGCCATTTTGCACTATATGACCACAGTTCCCGAAGCGTGCGCGGACGATATCATAACTGCCCTCTCCCCCTCCTATCAGGGTTTTTCTGCCTTTACGCCAAAGGCCATAACCGAAGCGCTTCTCACAGCTGAGGTCAATGGGCTTTTGGAACAGACCCGATGGACGATCAACGATCAGGGCGATCTTCGGCTTTTTTTCCGTGCCCATTCAGAGGGCAAGGCGACCATTTTGCGCTATATTCACCCGTAAACAGCTCCCCGTAACAGCGCTTTGTTGTTTTTTTTTCTAGCCCCCACACAAAACGTGTTGGGGCTTTTTTTTGGCGTTGGGCATAACGCTGCTTGTTTTTCGTGCCTGTCATTGCGATACGCAAGGGGAGAGGGCGGCAAAGCGATTGCCATAGATGTTGGCTATGCATTATACTGAATGCTCTTTGAGAGAGCGGGAGGGTCTCAGCAAAAAGGGTCGATATCGGCCACTGAATACTCTCCCTTCCCGCCTCCTTTATCCCTACTGTACACATAAAATTGAAACACAGGATTTATTTATGAAGGCTCTGTTGCGAAATTGTAGTGATCTTTATAGATACTTATAATCCAAAATACAAATATGTTTTTTCAGAAATTTTAATCTCAAAAAAGGCTTTTTTTGGTCAGATAAAAAACTACTGATTTTTTGCTACAGAACAATTC
>JAFSVD010000033.1 GCA_017450275.1 Desulfovibrio sp.
AGGATGCAGGCGCATCAAATATTCGCTTTGCGTCTTTGGAGGAGGCTGTAAAGATGATTGATAGCACTGGAATTGATTGGAAGAAGAACATGCAAGAAAAATTTTATATTGAATGGAAAAATGAAGGGAAGCGGGAAGATGCGTTAGCGATGCTTCATAAAGGTTTTTCGCCTGAAATAATCGGAGAAATAACAGATTTGCCACAGGAGGAGATTGAAAAATTACAAACGCAGAGCGTGTGATGAAAAAATCTCTGATTTTCTGTACGTATTCTTGCGTATACAGCATTGTTCTAACTAGATCTTATCAACAACAAACTTGTGAGAAAGGAAGAAGATCTTCCTCCTGTCATTCACAGCGAATCTGAAAACTGAAACGATCCCTTATCGATTCATGAGTTGCTTTCCCCTATTGCAAAGACTCTGCTCAATTACCAACCCAACAATCTTGCCCTGCTCTGAGAAAATAATCAAGGATGAAGTTCTGAATAAGAATTCAGATTTCTATGCATTGTATCTAGAACTGAAACGAGCAAAGACGCCGATGGCAATCCAGGAAGCGATCAACAAGTACAAAGATGTTTTGACGCTGCCTGAGCATCAAGAACTGCTTAAGGCCATCATTGCGGTTGTGGAAACACTTTATAAACGCTTTATTCAGGATGCAGGTGCATCAAATATTCGCTTTGCGTCTTTGGAGGAGGCTGTAAAGATGATTGATAGCACTGGAATTGATTGGAAGAAGAACATGCAAGAAAAATTTTATATTGAATGGAAAAATGAAGGGAAGCGAGAAGATGCGTTGGCGATGCTTCAGGAAGGTTTTTCACCTGAACTGATCGGAGAGATTACGAAATTGCCACTGGAAGAGATTGAGAAATTGCAAGCGCAGAGCGTGTGATGAAAAATCTTTGATTTTCTGTACCTATTCTTGCGTATACAGCATTGTTCTAACTAGATCTTATCAACAACAAACTTGTGAGAAAGGAAGAAGATCTTCCTCCTGTCATTCACAGCGAATCTGAAAACTGAAACGATCCCTTATCGATTCATGACTTGCTTTCCCCTATTGCAAAGACTCTGCTCAACTACCAACCCAACAATCTTGCCCTGCTCTGAGAAAACAATCAAGGATGAAGTTCTAAATAAGAATTCATGTATTCGGCATTTTGTTGAGGAGAATATCCTCGTGCCCGATGACAAATCCGCGCTATGCTTTCCTAATCAGATAAACGACATCTAACCGACGAAGAAATTTTGGCTCAGCGTGCTAAAAAGCAAAAAACACAAGACTCGGATGAAAAGAAGCTTCAGACGGTTGAGGGAGTCAAAAAGCGTGGTCGCGGAATGCCACTTGGATCGGAGAATAAGAAAACGCTTGATCACGAAAGCCATTTTTGCAACAAAAGTCAGTGGTGCGACTGAAAGTGCATGGCCGTCATTGTCCCGATGACCACATGGTTTAGAACAGAAAAAAATTGAGCATTTACGAAGCTGCTTTGACTGTTAGACTAGAGACTACGACTGGGAGAGATTGCGCCGGAAGTAAAAAAAAATTTCCGGCCATGACTCTCTTGGATACAAAATATTCCTATAAATATTCTTAATACTCCCGAAAAATTTCTTTTGTAGTTAATCAATCATCCGGGAAATTCAAATAAAGCCAAACACTTTAAGATAAAGCAATATTTTTAAAAAAACGTCAATTTATGTCATAAAAAAGTGACCTGGTATTTTCGCTGAAACGTAATAAGAGAGGCGTATTTTGGAAGGACAGGAACGAGAAATACAAAAACGCAATATAGAAACAGAACTTCGAGAATCGTATCTTGAATATTCTTTGGCGGTCATTGTCGGTCGAGCCATTCCCGATGCAAGGGATGGACTCAAGCCTGTACATCGACGCATTCTCTTTGCGCAAAACGAACTCGCCAATTTCTACAATCGACCGTCGAAGAAAAGCGCACGTATTGTCGGTGATGTGATTGGTAAATACCATCCGCACGGAGATTCAGCGGTCTACGACGCGATCGTTCGTCTTGCGCAAGATTTCAACATGCGTGATCCCCTTATCATTGGGCAGGGCAACTTTGGCTCTATCGATGGCGATGCGCCCGCTGCCATGCGGTATACCGAAGTGCGCATGGCGAAGCTGGCGCAGGAACTCTTAGCCGATATCGACAAAAATACCGTTGACTTTCGCCCAAACTACGACAACACCCTCGAAGAACCCGTTGTCTTACCCGCTAAATTTCCCAATCTTCTGCTGAACGGTTCCTCAGGCATTGCCGTTGGCATGGCCACCAATATTCCGCCCCACAATTTGGGGGAATTGTGCGATGCCGTGCTGTATCTCTTGGATCATCCCGATGCAACGGGTATGGATCTGCTCAAATTCGTCAAAGGACCCGATTTTCCCACAGCGGGTTTTGCCTTTATCAGCAAGGGCTTCTACGACGCCTATCTCGAAGGCCATGGCTCTATCAAGGTTCGGGGGCGTATTGTTGTTGAAGAACGCAAAAAAAATCTCGAATCCATTGTCATTACGGAAATTCCCTACGCTCTCAACAAAAGCATCCTCGTGCAAAAAATAGCAGCGCTCGTGAACGACCGCACCATCGAGGATGTGACGGATTTGCGCGATGAATCAGACATGCGGGGTATCCGCATTGTGCTTGATCTGAAACGCGGGGCGCTCACTGAGATTATTATCAACAAGCTCTTTAAATACACCCAGCTTGAAACAACCTTTGCGGTCAATATGCTGGCGGTTGTCGACAACCGTCCGGTGCGCTTAACACTGCTTTCAGCGCTTGTCTGCTTCCTCGATCACCGCCGCGAAGTCGTCATTCGCAGAACGCGTTTTGACCTCGAAAAAGCGCTTGCTCGAGCCCATATTGTCGAGGGCTTGCGTATTGCCATCGACAAAATCGACGCGGTCATTGCCCTTATCCGGGCATCAAAAAACCCCGATGAAGCCAAGCTTGGCTTAATGACAACCTTTTCGCTCTCGGAACTGCAAGCCAAGGCCATTCTTGAAATGCGTCTCCAACGCCTCACGGGCTTACAGCGCGAAGAATTGGAACTCGAATACACTGAATTGTTGCAAAAAATCGAACACTTCCGCGCTATTCTCGACGACCAAGAGGTTTTGCGATCCGTTCTGAAGGAAGAAATCACAGCCATCAAAGAAAATTACGCAACGCCAAGGCGTACGGAAATCGTCGGAGCCAATCCCGAAGAGATTGAAGTCGAAGACCTTATTCCCGACGACGATGTGGTGATTACCCTTTCCCGCCGCGGCTATATGAAGCGAACCAATCTGGAAAATTATCAGCAGCAAAAACGGGGTGGCAAGGGCATAGCTGGTCTGCATACCGCTGAAGACGACTATGTCCAGGACTTCAATGTCACAAGCAATCACCAGAATCTGTGCCTTTTCACCAATAAAGGCCGGATGTATCGGTTAAAAGTCCATCAAATTCCCGAAGGAAGCCGCACCTCCAAGGGCGTCCATATTAAAAATATTCTGACCCAACTTGAAGAAAACGAATGGGTGACCAATATTCTTTCGCTGCGCACCTTTGCCGAAGACAAATACTTCCTCTTTCTCTCCAAAAACGGTGTTGTCAAACGCTCTGCAGCCTCTCTCTACACCAATACACGGCCTGCAGGGGTTATCGCCATCAGTCTCCGCGAAGAGGATGAACTTGTGACAGTTCGGCTTGTGCGCCAAACGAGCCACATTCTTATTGTCACGGCACACGGCATGTCGATTCGCTTCTCCTGCAACGAGATCAGACCCATGGGACGTTCCGCCCATGGGGTGAAGGGGATTTCTTTGAGGCCAAGCGATGCCGTGGTCTCAGGGGTTGTTCTCTCCCAAAATGATGTCACCAGTGAATTTATTACGATCTCAAGCCAGGGCTTTGGCAAACGGACAAGCGCAAAACTCTATCGCCCGCAGTCTCGTGGCGGGAAGGGGCTTATCAATTTCAAGGTCACCAATAAAACAGGAACTGTCATCGGTGCCACGCCAATCACAGATAGCGACAGTCTTGTCTTAATGACCTCCGCCAACAAGATCATTCGTATCGGCGTCTCTGATATTAAAAGCCGTGGACGCATTGGTGTTGGCGTTATGCTGGTTCGGCTCGACGAAGGGGCAAGCCTTGTGGCCTTTGACCGCGTCAAGGAAAACACGCAAAATCTTGAAAAAAATTTGGAGGAACAAGCTGACCCAGAGCCAGTTTCTCCAACACCATCCCAAGCTCCAACCCACGAGACCCTCAATCTTTTTGATGGGGAGAATCAAGAATCTGAAAAACACGATCAAGCTCAGGATACCGATACGCCAACGTAGCGTGGCAAACTCCCGTTTTTTTGTACCACAACACCGAGAACTACGATGATGCGCCATCATTGCGGACTCATGGGCGTGTACGACCATGAAGACGCAGCCAAACTTACCTATTTCGGTCTCTATGCCCAACAACATCGCGGTCAAGAAAGTGCCGGTATTGTCACTGTCGACGACAAAGGCCTCCATGAACACCGTAAAATGGGGCTTGTCCACGATGTCTTCTCCGAGCAGGATTTTCAACGCCTAACAGGGCGCATTGCCGTCGGTCACATCCGCTATTCCACAACCGGCGCCAGCACAACACCCTCTGTTCCGCCCTTTATCGCCAACTACCATGGCCATACCTTGGCTGTTGCACACAATGGCAATCTCGTGAATACCCAAGAGCTGCGCCATGAACTCGAACAAAAAGGCTCGCTCTTTACCTCAGACAACGACACAGAGGTTTTTATCCATCTTCTGGTGCGTGCCTTAGCCACAACCAACAACATTCCCGACGCAGTGCAGGAAGTCTGTTCCAAAGTGGCTGGCGCGTATTCGCTCTTGCTCTTAATCGACAATACCATGATCGCCTTGCGCGATCCCTACGGTTTTCGTCCCTTGGCCTTGGGGCGTTTGGACGGTAAACCCGTCTTTGCCTCTGAGACCTGTGCCTTTGACCTGCTTGAGGCGGACTACGAACGAACGCTTGAGCCTGGTGAGTGCTACATTGTGGAAGGAAGCCACGAACACACCATGCGGCTCACCCAGAAGCCGCCGAAGCCCAAGCAGTGTATCTTTGAACTGATCTACTTTGCCCGTCCAGACTCCTATATCTTCAACGAGCAGGTCTATGTCTGCCGAAAAAATATGGGATGGCAGCTCGCCCATGAATCCCCAGCGGATGTCGATTTTATCCTGCCTTTTCCCGATTCAGGCGTCTATTCCGCAGTGGGTTTTGCCCAATGTGCCGAACTCCCCTATGAACACGCTATGATTCGCAACCATTATGTGGGGCGAAGTTTTATCCAACCCTCCCAGCATATGCGCAACTTCAGTGCCAGGGTGAAAATCAATCCCGTAAAACCGATGATCGCCGGCAAAAAAATCTGCATTGTCGATGACTCGATTGTTCGTGGCACAACCATGATCACCCGTGTCCAAAAGCTGCGGGAACTCGGTGCCAAGGAAGTGCATATCCGCATTTCCTGTCCGCCTATTAAATTTCCCTGTCATTACGGCATCGACTTTGCCGATGAACATGAACTGATTGCGGCAACACATTCGATCGAGGAAATCACCAAGATTCTCCACGTTGATTCGCTCCATTACTTGAGTGTGGAAGGCTTGTTGCGCTCGGTTATGCATTCAGATCAATATTGTCTTGCGTGTTTCACCGGAGACTATCCGATCCCCTGTTCGCACTGCATTCGATGACAATCCCCCAACCCCCCACAGGAGGCACAGCAAGGGGTTCCCCCACGCTCTGTAAGGCCTATGAGCATTGCGAAAATTAAAGGTTTTTCCGATCTCTTTTCCCCAGAAAGCGATACCTTCACGGCTATTGAGTCTTTGGCACGCACCCTTTTTTCCCAATACGGTTTTACGGAATTGCGCACGCCGATTCTGGAATACACCGAGCTCTTCGCCCGTTCTATCGGCGAAGAAACCGATGTTGTCCATAAAGAAATGTACACCTTAACCACCGAAAAAGGGCGCTCATATTCCCTGAGACCCGAAGCAACTGCCGGTGTTATGCGTGCCTATATCGAAGGCGCGCTGTACACAAAAATGCCTGTGGCACGACTCTTTACCACAGGCCCTATGTTTCGGCATGAACGCCCACAAAAAGGGCGGCTTCGCCAATTCCACCAAATAAACTGCGAATGCCTTGGTTCTGAAAGCCCCTATGCGGACGCTGACATGATCACCATGCTCATGCGTTTTCTCACGTCGCTGGAATTGGGCTCCCTTGAACTTGCCCTCAATTCCCTGGGCTGTTCGGAATGTCGGCCGCGTTTTAAACACGCGCTCACCGACTATCTCAACAATCTTCCCAAGGACGCTTTTTGCGAGGACTGTCAGCGCAGAATACACACCAATCCCTTGCGCGTCCTCGATTGCAAACAAGAGCAGTGCCAAAACAATCTCACCAATGCTCCAACGCTTGCCGATGCCCTCTGCCCGGCCTGCAAAGAGCATTTTGCCCTTGTTTGCTCTCTGCTCCAATCCCAAGGCATTCACTATGTCCTTGCCCCCCGTCTCGTGCGGGGACTTGACTACTATACCCGCACCACCTTCGAAGTGCAGAGTGCCGGTATTGGTTCCCAAAGCGCCATTGCCGGAGGCGGTCGCTACGATGGCTTAATCAAAGCCTTAGGAGGGCCTGATGTGCCGGGTATTGGCTTTGCCTGCGGCATTGAGCGGCTGGCGCTTCTTCTGCAAAACCGTCCAAGCAAGCATCCTGATTTCTTTCTCGCGGTTTTGGATGAAGCCAATCTTCCGCAAGGCTTTACGCTCTTGCAATCCCTGCGGAGTCACAATCTCTCAGGCACGATGAATTTCCAAGGCCAAAGCTTTAAAAGCCTTCTTCGCCAGGCTGACAAAACCCAGGCTACCTATTGTCTTATCTTGGGTTCAAACGAGATACAAGACCATACAATCACCGTTAAAACCATGAGCGATGGCACCCAAACAACAGTCGCCCAAGACGCGCTGTATGCCCATCTCAGTGCAGGAAACAATCATGAGTGAAGAACAATCCCAGGATCTCCAACTCGAACATCAGAAATATCTTCAAGATTTAGGTGGCTGGTCACGCACCCACACCTGCGCATCCCTGACTATGGCCAACAATGGGGAAACCGTCTGCCTCATGGGCTGGGTGCAATTCCGCCGCGACCACGGAGGCTTAATCTTTGTGGATCTTCGGGATAGAGATGGCCTCACCCAAGTGGTCTTCAGCCCCGACATTGCGCCAAAGGCGCATGAGGATGCCCATATTCTCCGCTCAGAATATGTGATCGCTATTTCTGGATACGTCCGCCCCCGTCCTGAGGGGATGAAAAACCCCAATTTGGTGACCGGTGAAATCGAAGTTGTTGTTCACGATTGGAAACTCTTAAACACCTCAAAGACACCGCCTTTTGCCATCGAAGATCGCTGTGACGCCGGTGAAAATCTCCGCCTTGCCTGGCGTTTTTTGGATCTGCGCCGCCCCCGCATGCAGCAAGCCTTGCGCTTGCGCCACACCATTGCCCAAAGCATTCGACGCTATCTGGACGACAAAGGCTTCTTGGAAATTGAGACCCCATTTCTGACCAAGTCCACCCCTGAGGGCGCGAGAGATTTTCTTGTCCCAAGCCGCTTGAATCCCGGCCAATTCTACGCCTTGCCCCAGTCTCCCCAGCTTTTCAAGCAGATTCTCATGGTCTCGGGTTTTGACCGTTATTTCCAGATTGTACACTGCTTCCGCGACGAAGATTTGCGAGCCGATCGTCAACCAGAATTTACGCAAGTCGATCTCGAAATGAGTTTTGCCGACGAAGAAACGGTGATGACGCTTTCGGAAGGCCTGATGCAGGCTGTCTTTAAAACCGTCTTTAACAAAGACTTGCCAACCCCATTCCCCCGCATGCCCTGGGTCGAAGCCATGGCACGCTTTGGCGTTGACAAGCCAGACACCCGTTTTGGCATGGAGTTGGTTGATATCACGACCATTGTTGCCCATTCAGGCTTTAAGCTCTTTGCCCAAGCGAAATTGGTAAAAGCCATGAAGATGACCGGCGGAGAGGCTCTCACCCGCAAGGAAATCGACAGCTATACCGAATTTGTCAAAGCCTACGGCGCCCAAGGCCTTGCGTGGATTAAAATCAAAGAAAACGAGTGGCAGTCGCCTATTGCCAAATTCCTCTCCGAAGAAGAGCGCCAGGGCATTGCCAAAGCGCTTGATCTTGCGGTTGGCGACATTGTCTTTTTCCAGGCTGCTGAGCCAGACATTGTCAACGCAGCGCTCGGCAATTTGCGTGTCCATATTGCCAAAGAAAAAAATCTCATTCCAGAGGATCAGTACAACTTCCTGTGGGTCACGGATTTTCCGCTCTTTGAGTACAGCGAAGAAGAAAAACGCTATGTTTCCTGCCATCATCCCTTCACATCCCCCAAGGAAGGGCATATGGAACGGATGCAAACGGATCCGGCAAATACCTTTGCCCGTGCCTATGACATGGTCTTGAATGGCAATGAGGTTGGGGGCGGCTCTGTGCGTATTCACAACGCCCAGATCCAACGCCGCATGTTCGATGCTTTGGGAATTCCCAAGGAGCAGTACGAAGAACAATTTGGCTTCTTCCTTAAAGCCCTTGAGCACGGGGCTCCGCCGCACGCAGGCTTGGCCTTTGGGCTCGACCGCCTTGTCATGCTTCTCTCAGGCGCAACCAGCATCCGCGATGTTATGGCATTCCCGAAAACCCAGAAGGCAACATGCCTTATGACAGGCTCCCCATCGCCGGTATCGGCCAAGCAGTTGCGTGAACTCAATTTACGCTTGCGCGAGACGCAACAGTAGTGTCACATTTCATTCCTATTCTAGAAAATAGCAACGTATGACGCGCACCTAGCCCTGGGTTGGATGCGCGTTAGATGAAGTGTGGCTGTAAGTACACAGGCAAAGACTGGTGTCAAAAAATCGATCAGAATTTTCTGCGATCCCAATAGAATTTTGCCTGGAGCCACATTTCAGTACAACGGCAAACGTTTTGTTGTGAAAGGAACTCGAAGTAAGATATATTTTCAGACAGAAGAGGATCCTGGTCAAAAAATCCTTATCAACAAATGCAAGTTGATAGAACACAATGAAGGTCTGGTGTTTTTATAAACCACTATCTATTGAAACCTGTACTTCCAGCAGCACTGCTCGCTGACCACGAATGACGGATTCAGTTTTTCCCCAGCTCCTCAGCCGGAAGAAGTACTCTATCGGTTGGATGAGGAACTGGGGGGATCTGCGGTTGTGGATTTTCTCCGATGTGAATGAAATAGACCAGTAGGCGGTAGCCATGCTCCTCGATATTGTGACCTATCCCGATGAACGCTTGCGCACCAAATGTGCTCCCGTTGAATCCGTAACACCCGAACTGCGCACCTTGGTCGATTCCATGTTTGAGACCATGTATGCCGCACCTGGGGTTGGGCTGGCTGCTCCGCAGGTTGCCCAATGGATACGTTTAGTTGTTATTGATACGGCCTCCCCGGAGGAAGAAAAAAAACCCAAAGTCTTGATCAATCCGCAACTCGTGTGTTCTGGCGAGCAGATACGGAGCAAGAACGAAGGCTGTCTTTCTGTTCCCTTGGGATTTCGCGCCGATGTCAACCGCTACAGCAATGTCCATCTTACGTATCGGGATCTTGATTGGAACCTGATCGAAGAGGATCTGACCGACTTTCCTGCTATTGTCGTTCAGCATGAAACCGATCATTTAGACGGTATCCTTTTCATCGATCATATAAGCCGTCTTAGACGGTCTTTATACGACAGCAAGGTGCGAAAGTGGCTCAGAGTCAACAAAGCTCACGCATAGTCTTTATGGGAACCCCGGCCTTTGCCGTAAGCATCCTTGAGAAGATAGCGGACGGGGCGCCGGGGACACTCATCGCCTGCTATTGTCAGCCCGATACGCCTGCAAACCGTGGACACAAAGTGCTTCCCCCGCCCGCAGCGCTTTGGGCAAAAGCGCATGGCATTCCCGTCTATCAGCCGCAAACACTCAAAACCGATGACTGCTATGCGCAGCTGCAAGCGCTCAAGCCCGATTTTTTGGTGGTTGCTGCCTACGGGAAAATAATCCCTGAACGTATCCTCAAACTGCCCACCTATCCGCCACTCAATGTGCACGGCTCTCTTTTACCCTTCTACAGGGGAGCTGCTCCGATTCAACGGGCTATTTTGGAACACGGGGAAGAGGGTGCCAAGACCGGTGTCTCCATTATGGAGATGGTGGCAGAGCTCGATGCAGGGTCTGTCTTTGCGCAAGAGGAGATCCCGATTGCCAATGCCACTGCCGATGAACTCTTTGTGACCGTGGCGGAAAAGGGTGGGGCGCTTTTGTGTGCTGTGATGAAGGATCTGCTCGAAGGCAAAGCGAAAGCGCTTGCTCAAGATCACAGTCGCGCAACCTATGCAGCCAAACTCGAAAAAAGCGATGGACATATTCAGTGGTATGACTCCGCCCAAGCTGTTCATGCCCGCATTCGAGCAGTGACCTCAAAACCCGGAGCCCATACAACCCTCTCGTTTCCCGATGGCGCAACCATCCCAATTGTCTTTGAGCCAGGCTGTATTGGTGAGCCAACAACGGCCTCTCCGGCAACACTCGCCAGGAAAAACGACCTGCTTATGATCGCCTGTCTGGATCGATGGTATTGCCTTGGTCGCATAAAACCCCAGGGCAAAAAGTATATGGATGTTGCCGCTTTCATAAACGGGTACATACAAAAACACAGTTCAGATTGCAAAGAGGGTTTTGTAGGAACGGTTTTCTAATACCAAATGGCACCAAGGATGTCCGTCTCTTTGGTGCCATTTCTTCTATGTAAAATTTTGTAATATCGGAAATATGTCTATACTTTGTTGAATATCATAATGCAAGACAAATGAGTTGAAAAATGTAAAGAAATACCTCACATTGAAAGTGAGGCTGGTAGATCCAAAAAAATGTTATTTTTTGTACTCTAAAAAACACTTTGAAACTAATTTTCTACAATGTAAATGAAATAGACCAATAGGTCTGCCATGCATAATCGTCTTGATGCACGTTCCCTGTGCCTTTCCGTTCTCGCCGCGGTTGAAAACAATTGCCCCTGCCAAGAGGCATTGGCCTCCATCCCTCCTAACGATCTTCCCCCCAACGAACGACACCTTCTTGTCGAACTGGTCTACGGGATTCTCCGTACGGAAATTCGCCTGCAGGCGCTTTTGGAACACTATCAGCACCAAAACAAAGCACTGCCAAATACCCTCCGCCATATTTTCTTTCTCGCTCTCTATTCCATTCTCTTTCTGGAACGAATACCACCGCACGCTGTGCTGCATAGCGCTGTGCAGATGGCAAAAGAACGCTTTGGCCAAGGCCTTGGCAATTTTGTCAATGCTGTTCTTCGGCGTATACTCGAGGATCGGGATACCTTGGCTTCGATCGAATGCGTACGCAGAGCGAATGATCCCAACGAGGATCAGCTCATCAATACCCTTGCAACCTTCTACAGCCTTCCATCGTGGTTATTGCGATTTTGGATTGAACACTATGGTTTCGGCAATGCCCTTTTGCTCGCCAAACAGAGTATAACCAAACCACGCATTGGAATACTCCTGACAAACAACGCCCAGGGCAATGCGATGGCAAAGTCTCTGGAAAAACAATGTGGCGTTGAACAGATCTCTTCCTTGGGATTTTCGCTGACAACAGAGGCCTATCAGAACTTTTGCTACGAACACAACGCGGCACATCTCCACACACAAGGCGCCTTTTCCTATCTTTCGTCAGGCTCTCAATGGGTGCTGAATGCCTTGGGACTTTCTACGTGGAAGGAACCGGTTTGGGATATGTGTGCAGGCTTTGGGGGGAAGAGCGGTGCTTTGGCGAATTGGCGTGTGCCAGTTTCTCTGTGTACGGACATAAGCCAAAAACGTCTCTTGGGGCTTACCAAGGATTTTGCCCGCAGACATCTTCCGCTTCCCCTTTGTTGCGTAGCATCCGGAACAATGCCACCGCTGAGCCATTTTGACGGCAATATCCTGATCGATGCCCCATGCAGTGGTCTTGGCATTCTTCAACGCAGACCCGATATTCGCCGAAACCGCACAAAAAAACGATCCATCAGACTCTTTCCCAAACAACAAGAGGCGCTCCTGACAATGGGACTTCGCTATCTTACACCAAAACACGAACTCTGCTATATCACCTGCACACACAATCCTTTGGAAAACGGCCTGCTTGTCAGGGCAGTTCTTGAGAACAGTGGCTGTGACCTTGTGGCTGAATGGGAAACGCCTTTTGAAAATCCGCACATCGAAGGAATGTACGGAGCGCTGATCAGGCGTTCCTAAAAAGCCCCTTCACCGGCAGATGCCTGGCTTTGCTGCTCATCTGGGATGCTCGTTTCAACAACTTCAGAGGCTTCGTCCGATGTTTTCTGCTCCGAGACATCTGTTTCGCTCTCGTTGGCGTCTGTACCAGGATTTTCCTGGCCATTTGCCCCCAATTTCAGGAGAATCTGCTGCAATTCTTCCGCGCTGCTATAGGTGAGAGTGATCTTTCCTTTTTCTTCAGTCCCCCGCACCTTTGCTTTACATTGAAGAACCTGAGAAAAGACCTCCTGCATCTTCTTGGCAATGTCGCTTTGATTGTTTTTCTTGAGAGAACGTTCTTCTTGTGGAAGATCCTGATTCATGGCGTTTTCAACAGGATCCTGGAGCTCACTGTCTTCCCACGGAACGATCCCTTCCTTTTTCCACTTGGCAATAATATCTTCGGTATCCCGAACAGAGAGTTCCTTTTGCACAATATATTTGCGCATGGACTCTGCAATGTCTTGATCAGCAATGGAAAGCAAGGATCGGGCATGGCCTGCACTCAATCTCCCTGCGCGCACATCCTCTTGCGCCTGAGGACTCAGTTGCAAAAGACGCAATGCGTTGGCGATAGCGGAGCGGCTTTTGCCCAGCTTTGCGGAAAGCACCTCCTGCGTTACATGCAGTTCGTCACGTAAATTTTTCAGGGCTAATGCCTCTTCAATGGGATTTAAATCCTCACGCTGTAAATTTTCAATGAGCGCTGCCGTCATCACGTCTTCATCGCTCATCTTGCGAACAAAGACAGGCACGGTGGTGAGGCCCACAAGTTTGGCTGCACGCAATCTACGCTCACCAGCAATAATTTGATAGCTTTTATCGGGCATTTCCCGAACGAGCAGAGGCTGAATGATTCCTTGATTTTTGATGGATGTGGCGAGTTCTTGGAGATTTTCGTCGCTGAAATTCGTACGCGGTTGCCATGGATTGGGCTGCAACAATTCAATTGCGACTTCGGTATTTTCTGACCGTTCCTGCTCTTGATTGGTGTCAAGAAGTGCCGTAAGACCTTTTCCAAGTTTCGACGTTGAAGACATGTTCTCTTCCTTCTCAAATCAACTCGTCTGTGAACAACAACTCTTGCCGGCTTGAACCCGCAAAAAAAGGATTTTTGCCATGAATACCAACCTTCTCTATGTCGTAGACGACAAGGGCGCGATCCAATATGTTCAAATTGCAAAAGATCTCTGGGAAAAAATGGAGCCTCTTGTCAAACCCCTTCTTTCCGCAAAGGATGCATCTGAACTCAAACAACAAGAACGACCCCTCGCCGATTTCAAGACCTTGATGGAATACTGGGATTTTTCCTATCCCTATACCCCAAATGTAGAATGTCCTTGTTGTCAAGCAAAAACCGATGATTGGCGCAATGATCCCAAAGAACGCTTTCTTCTCACCAACGCAACCTTGGGTGGCCTTCTTGTTTTCCACTGTAAAACATGCGGCACGACAATACGCCATAAATATTTTAAGGATCATGTTTGCTACGAACACACAACACCGAAAAAGCGCTGATCAACTCTTGGTGGTATTACGAAGAACAACCTCCTTGGCCAATTCAATATAGGCCTCAGCACCCTTAGATTTAACATCATAGTGGATGATCGATTTCCCGTGACTGGGCGCTTCGGAGAGACGGACATTGCGGGGAATGACGGTTGAAAAAACCTTATCGGGGAAACACTTTGTCACTTCGTTTTTGACTTCTTTGGTGATTTTATTCCGCGTATCATACATAGTGAGAACAACACCAAGAAGTTCAAGACTCGTATTCAAACGTTTTTTGACCAGATCAATGGTTTTGAGCAATTTAACAATACCTTCAAGGGCAAAAAACTCACATTGCAACGGAATGAGCACTTCCTTAGCCCCACAGAGGGCATTAACAGTGAGAAGTCCCAAAGAGGGCGGGCAATCGACAAAAATGTATTCGTACTTTGCGGGCAAATTCTTGCAGCATTCAGCAAAATAAAATTCTCGCCCAATTTTATCAACCAACTCTAACTCAGCCCCAACAAGATCCGTACTTGCAGGTATAAGATCTAAAAAGCTACTCCGTGTGGGGTAAATACACTCTCCAATCGATTCGGGATTATAGAGAGCGGTGTAGAGATCTTTTGAAATTTTGGACTGCTCAAAACCAAGGCCACTGGTTGTATTTGCCTGAGGATCTGCATCGATAAGAAGAACTTTTTTTTCCATCACAGCAAGTGCTGCTGCAACGTTAATCGCGGTTGTTGTCTTACCAACGCCACCTTTCTGATTTGCAATAGCAATTATGCGTGCCACGTCATTCCAACTCCCTTGGCAGTGTCTATACAAATTCTGTTTCACGTGAAACAATATTCACTCGATTGGTCTTACATAACTCAAAAAAAATACAAGACAACCTGCCTTTCGTCAAGTTTTTTCTTCTAAAAAAATACTGCAAAGTAAAGATGGGGAGCCAAAAAAACCGCAAAAATCGCAACCACACCCCAAATTTTCCAAACCACACGCTGATTTTCGGCAACTGATGGGTCTTTTTGGGTACACCACCCGTCTTTTTTGAACAACCAGAAAAAATGCCTGTTCGGAAAGCAAGCAAGATGGTTCTCCTTTTTTCAGGTACATTTTTAGCACTGACAGGAAACTGCCCGGTTGTACTGAGCCCATGTTTCCAAAAGATAGAATCAACTCTGAGGCTCGCTTCATAAATAGGAAGTGTGGATCCGGGTGGATTACGCCAACCGTACGACAGTTGATTCAGACACATGTAAACATCGTGAAGATGGTCTCAGATCTTGTGCCTATTGATGAAGTCGCCATAGAGCTTGCCGAATTTGCTTTTATGCCGATGGATGATGGCTCGATAATGGCTCATGGAAGGGATCGGACTTTCAAAATGGGCGTCTCCGTGGGTATGCGAACAAGTATGATTACATTGACTGTCGTCAGGATCATACCTGCTGCCTTTGTGGAAAAAGGCAAATTGAAGACTATCATCATCTTGCTAAAGCCTCTGAAGGAGGCAGTGATCTTCCGGAGAATCTGATCGGAGTTTGTGCTTTATGCCACGAGAAGATTCATAAGGGAGGCTTATCCACAAAAATAGCAGAAATCAAAAAGAAATATCATCATCTATCTGTTCTCAATACAGCCATTCCCTATATTACCATCCAATAGGTTTATTGAACCGCCCAGAAGTCCAGCTTATTGGCCATTTCTTGAAATTTGACTTTTTCTGCCCTCCTCTGGGGCTTGGCTGGTAATCAAGCCTTCGGAGCATTCTGCACTACCATGCTCTTCCACTATTGTATGCCCCGCCTAAGACCCCTTGGAAGTGCGGCATGGGAAGAGACTGGATACCGTACAAGCATGGTTCGGCAAAGTTAGGGGAGGTAGAGCGAGAGATGGGAGGTTCAACAAGCATTTTGAAAACGCAGCCAAAAGGCCAGGCTGATGGTGTGTTCGCTCGTCTGAAATGGAACCACCTTAGATAGGCCACTAAAGTATACCCATAAGTGTGGACACGGAAAGCAGGATCTCAAAATTCTTGCCCTTCCTGGTGGACACAGTCTGAGTATGGTACTCTGCAAGCAGAGGAGGAATACCATGAGCAAAAAAGTGTTCACGGATCAGGAAGTGGAGATGTTGCGTAGGAACCAATATACTTACCTCGTTACACCTCGGAAACTGCTTTTTACCAAGAAGTTCAAAGAACTCTTTTGGAACGAGTACCAGGCTGGTGCCATTCCTCGCAAGATACTCGAGAAATATGGCTATTCCGCTGCTATCCTGGGAGAGAAGCGGATCTGGGGTATCACTGCCACCATAAAGAAGCAGAATCACAGTTCGGAGGGTCTGCATGAGGGGACGCTACCGAGGAATCCCGTTACTGGCGGCACAGAGAGCAAATCCCATGATGAGCAGTTGCAACAGCTTCAAGGCGAGGTTCTGTATCTCCGACAGGAAATAGCGTTTTTAAAAAAAATTTTATTGATCAGAACTAGCAGAAAGTAGAAGGACTGCTTATGCACGACTCTTCCTGCGTATTCGAGGTTATTAACAAAACTGTAGCGGAAAGTGACAATCGTCTTTCCATTACGAGAGGCTGCTGAAGAACAGGATCGCAAAGACTTTGAACTTATCCTGGATGTCTACAGGCTGCGTGGATACAAGAAAGGTGCAGAGAGATAGGCCACCCCAAAAACGCTCGCTTGAAAGTATACCATTTTTGGGTGAAATGCTCATCTGAAAGGGAACCACTTTAGGTAGCCCACTCCAAAAACGCTCCCTTGAGCGAATAGGGCGCCAGCCAACCAAAGACTCGCGCTGTCACACCTATTCGCATCAAGTCCGCTTTCATCTCCAAAGGCAGAAAGGCAGCGCCCTCCCGAGGGGGGAGCGAGAGGGAACGGGGGAGGGCTTCAAGGCAAAAGACTCTGATGATTGTCAAAGCAACCCTATCAGACAAGTATCTGTGATGCATAAAATGGTTGAAGTGGCAACCATTTGGTGAGCAAGTGCCTCCCTTTCGAGTGAGCAAAACTGCAAAAAGAGCAAAACAGATGGGGATGCTCAAAATGGCTGAAGTGGCAACATTTCAGACGAGCGATCACAGGTGGTTGCTATAGTTTTATGGGGTTGAGCGAGGACTCCTTGAACCAGGGCATTTTCTCATAAGCTTTGTTTCTCGCGTGCGTCACTCCAGTGTGATTACCAAGTACCAAAGGGGCTGGCATTCAAGCGAAACAACGTTTTTGGGACGTTTTTATCCGAACTCAACAAGAGATTTTTGAGAATACCGCAGAAAGGCAAAAGCAAAAAGATATCTTCTGCATCCCCCGATTAGCATCAATTTTTCACAAGTCTGGCAACGCCTTCTGTTCATGGCAATCTATGCTGGAAAAGGCACTCTTTGGCCGTTCGCCTTGCTCTGTGGGCACAGAGACCGCAGCCCTTGGCGTAGGGGAGACTCGGACGAAAACAGCTTGCTGAAGGCTTGGTAGGCTAAAGATCAAGGGGAAGTCATTACCGTGCTCTACAGTCCTTTAACGGCGTTTCAGAGGCACTGGAAACTTTATTGCCATCATTTTTGGCAGCTGCGTGAGCTTTCGCTGCACATGCCTTATCTTTCACAGGGTTTAAATACACCACGTTGAGAGCGAACCAGTCTCTTATTCCATCGCTCAGGATGATCGGATTTGGCTTTCTCATAGACCTCAATTCTATTCTTGAGGCCAGCCTTCCCATTTCCACGATGTCGTTAAACTGGCGTCAGAGAGCAAATCCTGCTGCGACAGTGTTTATTCTTGTACCAGTCGACGAAGGAAGCGACGAATTGTCGCGCATCATCAAGACTGACAAAATGCCCTTCCAATATTGTATGCCAGATCCGCCTAAGACCTCTTGGAAGAGCGGCATGGGAAGAGAGTGAACCGTACAAGCATGGTTCGGCAAAGTCAGGGGAGGTAGAGCGAGAGCTGGGATTCAACAATCATTTCGAAAACGAAGCCAAAAGGCAGGGGAGTTGCTTGCTCTCGTTTTGTGGGGTTGAGCGAGGATTCTTTGAACCAGGGCATTTTCTCGTACGCTTTGTTTCTTGCGTGCTTCACTTCAGTGTAATTGCCAAGTACCAAAGAGGGCTGCCATTCAAGCTATACGGGGTTTTTGGGGGTGTTTTTATCTGAACTCAGTAAGAGACTTTTAAGAATACCTTGGACTGGCGACTGGTTCAATAAACATCTCGAATGCCAATATACCTCGTATTGAAACGCTTATTGTTGGCCGTGGAATATCGATTGTTTAGAGTCTGAAGATTGTTTTTATAGCCTATATATACAATGTTTCACGTGAAACACTAAATTGCAGGATGGCTGTCAGCCAGAAAGAGATAAGGTTAATCTACTTGGCGGTGACATATTGGAGGTTAAAATGCGTTACTCCGAAACTCTGAGAGAACTAGCTTTGAGGCGAGTTTTGCCGCTAAAATCCGAAGTAACTCGTGATCTCGGGGTGACTCCGCAAACCATAGCTGTATAGAAGAGACGTGCCATTGCCGATGGAGTTTTATGCAGACTGCCAATTGAAGCTCACACGATAAATTTGTGGTCATGTTTGAAACGAATGGCATGACCGAGACCGAGTGATAGCTTGGTGAATACGTTCGATCAAAAGTTTTTTTGTTGCGCAAATAGCCAAATGGCGTGATGCCTGTAGTAATGCCAATGATGGCGTTGCCCATGCAAATGCGCAGTTGTTTGTGAGAATCAGTCTCTTGAAGCGCAACTCAGAGAGGCTAAAAAAGAAATCGATATCAAGAATCGTGCTTTGGCCGATGAGAAAGAAAGCTGCGGCGATCTGGGGGAAAGCTGAGGCCGAATGATCAGTGCCTCAGATCGCCATGCCGCAGTTGAGCTGATCAACGAGGCCGTTACCTCTGGCCTTCCCTTGCCCAATGCTTGTAATTATTATTACGCTTCTTCTACAATATCACGCCACTCAGGTGGTTTGGTATTTTTGCTCGTAATCAGCCTCAGTTTAGGAGAACCGTAATATGACAGGTAGCAGCGAAAGCAGAAAGTGGGCGATATTGGCGATTCAAGGCCTAATGTGTTCGCTCGCTTGAAAGGAGAGCATTTTTGACTGAAATGCTCCTTTGAAAAGAAACCAGGCAAAAAGACGATGGACATGAATAAACAGAATAATCGATAGAGACACCGTAAGACTCCTCAGAATGCGCCTCATCAACTCGTAGATCGATGTAAGGGGCGATAAGGTATATACACTACCATATCTGCATTCTGAGTCTTTCTGAAGCGATGCGCTCCCTTGAGCGAATAGTGCGCCAGCGCATCGAAAACTCGCACTGTCACATGTCTTCACATCAAGTCCGCTTAGGGATCCAAAACAGAAAGGCAACACTCTCCGATCCTCTCGAGGGAGGTGAAGCAAGCAGGGAGGGAGATTAAAGGCAAAAGCATCAAACAATTACCACAAAATTGAGCTTACGTCACACAATGAGGAAGAGCTTAAGATACGATATAGGAATAGAGCCAGATGAATTGCAATATTCTCAGGGTTTTCTTGAAGAAAAGATACACTCTTTGTGTTTCACGTGAAACATTTTCTACACTTTCCCGTTGTACTACACATCATCTCATGAACAACTGATTTTCAACAAATTTTTTGACTCTGACGTGTGGCTTGTGCGATCTGCTCAGAGTAACAAGAAGAAACATCTATTTACAAGGCAATACAAGGTTTTTGCATCATTTATAAGAGACTTCCGTGGCTGCTTTTGTTTTGGACAAAACCAAAAATCAGATTATACAGTGGAGCAAAAAAGGTGACTTGCATCGTAAAAGAGAACGTGTTCATACATTGATCCATACACAATCGACATAATCGCTGTTAGCTAAAAATTTTACGCTTGACAGTTCCCAGAGGAACAATGATTCTGAAAAAAAACAAACAGAGGACATCATTGCGCAATGCGATAGGAATAGAAGAGTGGCTTAATGTTTCTTCTTTTAATGCTTATGCTACATCTTCTTTGCTAGGTAAAAGACTTTCCGAGTATCTATTTCCATCTCACAGGTTGATTTTCTTTGAATCAACCAGAATCTTACAGCCTCTACGGCTTGCACATTCAAGGGGGAGGGAAATCAACCTCTTGAAAAGTCCTTCTTCCATCTCCGTACAAAATCTCTGTCTTATTTACCGCAGCGTAACTGAGCCTTTTTGGAAGTTTTTTTCCTTTTTGCGATTTTCCCTTTCTTTGAGGGTGAATCTTCTAAAGCACTGTTTAGGATAAAAGCCTCTTGGTTTTATCTTCTTCATAAACCCATTGAATTTGCTGAAGTACCCACCAATATTGTCATTCAGCAAATTAATTCGTAAAAACAAAGGAAAGAGAGAGAAAAATATGCTAACCCATTGGAAACAGTTACTCCTTCTTGTAGCACTTGTAACGATGTTCTGCATTCCAACAGATCTCTATGCAGACTCAGTATCTCAAAGAGATGAACTAAAAAAGTTCATTCTTAAAACCATACAAGATCACCCTCAGGTTATCCTTGATATTTTGCGGAATAATAGTGAAACCGTTCTCGATGTAGCTCAAGAGGGTAGTAATCAACGAAGAATTCATGCCTTAAAAAAACAATGGAAAAAAGATCTTACTGAGGAGAAAACTATTCGGACAAACGATAGACCCATTCTTGGTAGAGTAGATGCTAAAGTTCGTATCGTAGCTTTTTCTGATTTTACATGCCATTATTGTCAGGCTTCAAAAAAAGTCATTGATTCCATTCTGGCTGAATATAAAGACAAAGTTGCATTCATCTTTAAGAGCATCCCCTTTGAGGAAAAAGGCCCTTCAGCTTCAGCTGCTCTTTGGTTTTTAGCAATAGCTCAACAAGATGAAGATAAAGCTTGGGATTTTTATAATACCATGTTTTCTGAAAGAGAAAAGCTGCAAACTGAAGGAGATAAATTCTTCAGGAAAACCGCCAAAGATATGAACCTCGACATGAAAAAACTTGAGTACGATGTGAGATCAAACAAAAAACTTAAAAACCTGCTTAAAGAAGACATCGACGATGCGAATAAATTGAATGTTGAAGGCACACCGTGCTTTTTTGTAAACAATATAGTTGTCAGGGGTGCACAACCTCTTGAATTTTTTAGGATTGCTGTAAACATGGCTCTTAATGAGGCTGAAAAATAATATATCAGCAATGAGCAAAAAAAAGCCTAAGCATTTTTATGCTTAGGCTTTTTTTTGCGCTATATCGCAGATGTTTTCAAAGATTAGGAAAGCATAGAGCTACATGAAGAAAAAAGCCCATGTCAATCACCCCGGCTCTCCTTGTTTCGGGGCGCGGCTTCAAGCGAATTGCTCTTTGTGAACAGTTCAACGCTTTCTCAGGCACGCTGAGGGCTGATTTTTCTTGCAAAATGATGCAACCAGGTTCTGATCTGATCGATATCCGCCTGTTGCATTTTCTCGGATGAGTCGAGCAATATTGCAAGACGGGATACTTCCTTTTGGAGATCCAAAAGGCTGCTGCTTTGCGTATGTGGCAATTGCGGTGTTGAGCAAAAATGGGTGGCTAGCATGCCAAGCATTTTGGCAATTCCCTCCAATGCCACTGTCTGACGTTCCAGAAAAGTGAGTGCCGCAGGTGGAAAGGGTTGAAATTGCTGAGAGTCCGCGTGCGAGCTTGGCACCTCTCGAGTTGGAAGCACCTCAGTTGCCTCATGAACAGCAAGCTGCGTTGATGGAAAACGCTCTCCCAACGCTTTTTCTACGGCTGCAGCGGTTTTTGCCTGCTTCATCTCTTCTAAAATTGCAGCAATAACATCCAGTGCTGACCTGCGGTAACGACGACGTCTCCCATCGCCCACGCAATCAATAAACTTGCCAAACCGTTTGCAGTAGTATCGGCAGGTGGATTCAGGGAGATGAAAATGCTGGGCAATTTCAACAATCGTAAAGAGTCGATCAACTTCTTGATCCATACACAAATCCTTGTCCGTCGCCGTCTTGGCTTTGCCTAAACGGCAATTAGGAGGATTGCACAATAATCGGCATTGTAGGTAAAGCTCAATTGTACTCTATCTTGTCCTTTTGTACAATAGCATATCTGAAATAAAAAAACGAAAAAATACTCTAGGAAAAGCCATGCAACAATCAAGAATTTCTAAAGAGTCTAGAAAATTTTGTTATGCGGTCACAAAAGTTGTCAATTTCTCACAATACGTCGGACTGCAATGAGCTTATCCTTCCAGTAGCCATTGTCCAAGCGATCGATTTTAATGCTTTTCCCCTTGCTGGGACTGTGGATAAAACGGTTTCTTCCTGTGCAGATTCCCGTATGCAGGCCACGGGGGCTGTTCTGCACTCGAAAGACAAGCAAGTCACCTTTCTTTGCCTTTTTTCTCGAGACTGCGTTGCCGGCTTTCGCCTGATCGGCGCTAATTCGCGGGATTTTATAGCCATTTTCCCTGTACACCCAATAGGTAAAGCCGGAGCAGTCAAAACCCTTTTTCGGCGAAGAACCTCCGGCACGATATTTTTTGCCGATCTGGCTGTATGCAGTCTTCAGAACCCCATCAACCCCACCTCGTTCTGGGTTCTGGTCGCTGGATTGAAAAAATCCACACGCTGTCATGGAAAGTACGAGCAATACTCCACAACAAAGCCGTTGAAAAAACAGGATTTTCTCTACGAAAGAAGCGTGTCTCATTGTAGACTCCTAGAAAAAGAATGCAGGAATCAATATACTGTTTTTCTTGAGATACGCAACTGTCTAGATTTATTTTACTCGCTATCTAAATAAAATTGCAAGAGTTCTCTAAAATTACGCTAAAACAAGCACGATCTGCAAAAAAGAGCATCCTATCGACAAAAGCCCCTTACAACTCTTGCAACGTCCGTCAAAAAAGGCTATAGAAAGAAAATTCAACCTGTAGAAACATCTTTACTTGCCCTTTTCAAACTGTCTTGACAATGCCAGCGATCGGCAGTTTGTCATTGCCTTGCAAAGATTCTCGGTATTGTGCTTTCCTGCAATACCCTCTCTATCTGCGTAATATTGACCGCAGACTGTCAAGAAGGAATATCGTTGCCTTCATGACGGTGTCCTGTCCATGTTGTTTTCTTTCTGCCAACTCAACTAAGGATTTTGTGTACCGTACAACGGTCACGGAGAACGAGGGCGGCTTTCCTCCCCGATGGTCTCGGGGTTTCCAGCCGTGAACATTATGAAGACGACAGTAAAGGGTATGGTCGTATCTGTTCCCACTGATGCCAAACAAAGTCGAATCGCTATACAGCAAGGTGAGAAGGAATACCGAATTATTCCGAAAGCCGCAGGCATTGATCTGGAAGATGAAATCAATGTCTCTGTCGAGGCAACAGGCGAGCTCATTGTTGACGATGACGTTCAGTATCTTGTTGTCCGCAAATATACCGTACTCGAGGATGATGCCTGGGAATAAAATCCACGCCTCTATCCTCACAATGCCCAGCAGGGCAGAAGATCTTTGTGTTCATTCCAAAGAAAAAAGGCGCAGTGTGTTTCACTGCGCCTTTTTTCTTTGATTTCGTGTCGCGTTTCAATCACATCCTCGAAAATGAAGCGGCGAGCTACGTGCATTGCAATGGCTAGATGAGTGAGCCATCCTTGTAGACCGCAACGGTTTTTTCTCGAAGCTGTGTCTTGGCAAAGAAATGGTCAATGGCCGGCAAAAACGAGGATGGGGGAAAATGGTACATTTTCCCAAAAATATATCGACTTTTGGCATAACTGACAAAAAGGCAATCGCTCGCCCGCGTTATCCCAACATAACAGAGTCTGCGCTCTTCTTCGAGAACACGATCTGCTTCTTTGGCATCGTTGTTGTGCATGCCAAACAATGCCTGGGTCGCCGATGTTGTCGGGAGAATGCCTTCTTCAAAGGCAGGAAGAAAGACACAGGGAAATTCAAGGCCTTTTGCGGCGTGGAGGGTGAGCAAACGCACCCCTTCGCTTTGCCCAAGCAGTGCCACCTCTTTTTTTCGCAGAGCCAATTCGTCAAAAAATGTATCCCAGCTCCCCACAGTCTGCCAAAATTGCGCACAGGCTCTGTAGGCGGGATTTGTTCCTATCCCATAGCCCAATGCTGGCTGCGATTCCAGCCAGGGAATAAGTGCCAAGGGATCTGGCAAGGTTTCCTTGGTATAGGGAGTCGTATTGTCCTCTGTTTGCAAAACATGCCAGATTTGATCCAAGACCATGGCCACTTGCGTATCATTCCAAAAAGCCTCTTCCTCTTCACTCACGCAGGGAATACCCGCGCCACGCAGGGCTTGGGCTATGGGTCGCAGCACAAAGCGGTATCTGGCGAGTACCGCAATGTCGTTGGGGGAAAACGCGCCGGCAAAAGAACTTGTCTTTGGCTGACAATCCAAAAAGGTGTGGGATGTGGCACCCAAGAGCATGGCAATAGTTGAGCAAAGAAAGCGTGTTTCGCTTTTCTGATGCGGGGTTTCAATCAGCTTAAGCTCAGCAGGAGCTTTTCGCACAGGGTGAAGGGAGCCTGTAGCAGGGCTTCCCAAAAGACCTTGGGCTGTTTCAACGATCAAGGGCGCTGAGCGAAACGTGTGTTGTAAGCGATGCATCGTCAAATTTGGCCAAAAGCGTTTCAAAGAACCAACAATATCGCTCACGGAGCCTCGAAAACCATAAATCGCCTGATCGGGATCCCCAATGGCGAAAAAACCCGCTCCATCGGGGGTTATAGCGTGTAAAAAATCGAGATTGGCCGGGGAACAATCCTGTATTTCATCAACCAAGAGCGCATCAAACGGTCGTATTCCTTGAGCGTGCATCAAATCCAATTGTGCTTGAGCAAGAGACAAGAGTTCTCCAAAATCAACAGCATGCCCCGAAAACACGCGCTCTTTTTCCTGCAAATAGGTGGTATAGTACGAAAAACACGCTGATTGTTCGAGTGTTTTTTGCTCCCGCAAGCGCGAGCATTGCTGCCACAGGTTTTTTGCCTCATGGCTTTTGAGGTTATTCGCCGTCGTAAAAAGACGAAGGCTCACATCTTCAGGAAGAAGAATCGCTGATGGATTGCTCGCACGCACAAGCTCCCAGGCCAGGCCGTGCATTGTGGTGACGACTGGTTGCTCACCCACAGTACGCTGTGCAAGACGATTGCGCATCTCCATAGCCGCTTGCCGCGTAAAGGTGATGGCACAGATCCGTTTGGCTGGAAGGTCTTCTCGCAAATGGGCAATGCGCCCCATCAGCAAATGGGTTTTCCCCGATCCTGGACCAGCTAGAACAAGGGTGGGGGTGCACGCCTCGTGCATGGCTTGCATTTGTTCGTCGGAATACGACGGTGTTTGCGAGTTCGTTTGGCGTGGACGTTGATTGTCGGCAAGATCTTTAAAAAGAGAGAGATCTTTCAAGCTGGCCTTGGACGTATTGGCAAGAGAGGCTTGGGATTGTTTGCGCTGGCTGCTTCGTTTTCTGTGCTTTTTTTGCGAGGCTTCTAATTCGTGCGGCTCAAAAAGATGCACCGTACCAAAGGCACCGTCATAGCCCCCTTCGAGCAAAACCTGGCCTTCACGCAAACGTCGGCACGCCTCACCTAAAAGATCCCAATAGGCTGTTATGGTATCAAGGGGGATTGAACACAAAACATCGAGTTCTGAGCCCAATTTTGAAAGGATGCGACCGTATTCCTGCAAAACAGCATTGGAACCAACCCCATACCCCAAAAGTTCTGCCGTCATCTCAAGCAAAGGCATGATCGAGCGAAAAACGGGTTCTTCGGGCAATTGAGCAGGCTCCGATCTATCGGCAAGATCCATAACCCGATGGAGAACGCCGATGGTCACGGGTTTATGGCAGACAGGGCACAAAAAATTGTTGGAGCGGGTCTCCAAGGGATTGAAGGAGACATTGCAATTTCTGTGGCCATCCAAGTGGTATTTTCCCTCTTCAGGGAAAAACTCTATGGTTCCCAAAAAACGACAAGGAAGTTTTTCTTGATCGGCACTGCGCTTTGCACTCGCTGCAATCGCTTGAAATATCCCCGAATAACTGGGCGTCCCCTCAAAAACATTGGCTTCTCGACCCAATTTGTTGGGCGAATGCGCGTCAGAATTGGAAACAAGGGCAAAACCATCGAGCGCACTGATATAGCGGTTCATCGGCGGATCCGAGGACAAACCCGTTTCCAGCGCAAAGATATGGGGGGTTAAGTCCTCAAAACATTCTGTAATCGAATCAAAGCCCGATTGCGAGCCAAAGAGCGAAAACCAGGGTGTCCAGATATGGGCAGGAATACAAATACCTTCTGGCACCGTCTCAAGCAGTATCTCCAACAGATCCTTGGCATCCAGCCCCAGAATGGGGCGGCCATCGGAGGCAAGATTGCCCACCTTTTCCAATCGTTTTGAAAAACGTTCAGCATCCTCAAGGGTTGGCACATAGATGAGGTTGTGGATTTTTCGAACACGACCGTTTTTTTTGTAGATCGAACTGATTTCGCACTGCAGACAAAAGAAGGTTTTTTTTGCATGCATGGCGGCGGCGTTTTCACTGACAAAGGGTAGGGTGGTAGGGGGCGTTTTCAGGGTATAGAGGCCACTCTCAGGATCTTGGACAAGCTGTTCACGCAATTCCTGCCGCCATTGGGGATGGGTGAAATCCCCACAGCCCACAACATCGAGGCCCTTCAATCGAGCCCAGGCATCGAGGCTTTGGGGGGTTAAATCTTTGCTCGTTGCCCGAGAAAAACGCGAATGGATATGAAGATCAGCGAGAAACATGGCGTATCCTTAAAGCCAGGGACAATAGCTTCGTGCCGCATCAGTTATGCCGCCATCTGCCGTATGCACAACCAAGGGAGCATGGAGGACACTATCGTTGGCAGCATTTTTCTGGGCAACAAGGATGATGCGCTTGGCAGGGGTATTGGGATGGGAAGCAATGGGAAGCAGATGGCGCACACCAAGACCAAAGGCCGAACAGGCAGCCAACCATTGGCAAAGCTTGTTTGCCACCATGATGCACACAAAATAGCCCTTATGACGGAGCAAACGCGAGGCAGCTTGGATAAAAACCTGGTGCGTTCCACAGGCACGCATTGCCCGATTTCGCATCGCGTCAAGAGAGGGTCTGCCCTCATTGGGCGCATAGAAGGGGGGATTGGCAGCAACACAATCCCACGTTCCCAGGGAAAAGGGGAGAGGGACTGTGTCGATAGCCGAGAGATCAAAACAGCGAAAGGTTAAACGATCCTGCAAGCCCAAGGTTTGGCAATTTGAGTGGCTTGCCGCAACCAGCGTGGGATCTTGTTCGATCCCAAGCCCTATAGCATGGGGACGCAAAAGAGCGAGGCCAAACAGCGTACTCCCACAGCCAGACCCCAGATCCACAAAATGGGTAAGCTTATGAGGTAGTTCATGGTGGCAGGCACAAGCGAGCATAAGCGAATCCATGCCAAAATGCAGGGATGCATGGGGTTGCAAAAGCCCTCGGGGAAAAAGAGTGCGGGCATCGTCCACAGCAGATTACAACAAGGGGTGTTCCCAATTGAAAAGGCCAGGCCGATCGGGGACAGTGAGCGATTGCGGTTTTGCCTGCATAATATGGGCAAAAAACGCATAGCCGGCATCAAGAAGCACGCCTTCTTTGCTGCGAAAATCGAGTGGCCAGGCCGGATAGATCCACACATTTTGCCCGTATTCCCGCACCCAAAATACTTCTCCCTTGGGACTGGTAAAGGGCGTATGCTGTTTCATCCCCAAAAGACCAAAGCGGCTGATCCCAACCGGAAAATAGCCATCCAGGACAAAACCCAGGGGGGATGGGAGAGACCTTTGGCAAGGAGAGAATCGTCTCTTCACTCAATTCCGGACTGACAAAGGCTGCTTGAAAGCCCATATCTGCCAGTGCCTTGAGGCTGAGCGCGTTGGCCACATTGCAAAATGGCCCTGCCACAAGATCGCTCTCATCGTCCAATTGATCCGGGAAAAAGACCCGTTGCCAGGGCGCGTTGACAACAAAATGGCGACAGCCATCGCGCCAAAGCGCATGCACGAGAGCGGCTATTTTGGACGATTCATTGGGCCACACAACAGGCGGCAGCCACCAAGACACCCGTTTGGCCACGGTTTTTGATATACCAACAGTTTTTTTGGAGAGCCATAGGCCGAGCAGGGTGTGCTTTTGGGATCGATTTTGGCGGCCGAGCGGAATTTGGTCGAGCAGGGTAATGTCGTATCTGCGCTTTGCAACACATCGTTTTGGCAGATGCAAAGAGGCAGTCACTGCTTTGGCTTCCACCCCAGGTATTTCCGCCAACTCTGTCCCCATCTTTTTCAGGCCAAGCACAACCTCTTTCTCTCGCCTGTCGATCAAATAGACCGGCGCCTTCGAAGGGGGCTTGGTCTTTCCCTGGAGCCGCAAGACGGTTCGTGTGCCTTGAGCAATAGGATGCTGCACAGCAAGCGTTTGATGCCATTTTTCCTCTTCAGAGCCTATGCGCAAAAAATCGTGGGCAGCGATATCGACCTTGGCGAGCAAGGCCATGCCTTCGTCACTGGCAACGAGTGTTCCGACAAAGAGGCCTGAACTTGTCTTGCCGCTTGGATCGGTCGGAACAAGCGGTTTGGTGGGATAGATGCGGGCATGGGTCGTGGGTCTGCCCAAAGCCATAGCCAAAAGGGTATTGGCTTCGACATGGGCTTTGGCGTCCTTGGGATAGTCGCGAAGCAGTCGATAGGCCTTGACAGTGTGGTAGACATAGTGCGGACCTTTTTTTCGCCCTTCGATCTTCCAAGAGTTGAGCTGGGGAATCTGCAAGAGCTCTTGGGTCACTTCAGCCAACGATAAATCTTGACACGAAAAATAGGAGGAAGAAGCCCCTTGTTTGCCCTGCGCGCGCTCGGTTTTGGGGGCATACTGCAGAGAATAGCGTCTTCGACACGGCTGCACACAGCGTCCGCGCAAACCACTTTTTCCCCCCATATAGCTTGACCAATAACAGCGGCCTGAGACGCAATAACACAAGGCGCCGTGGACAAAGAGTTCGAGCGTAAGATTTTCGGGACAGTGGGAGCCCATTGTGCGTATCTCATCGAGGGAAAGTTCTCTGGGAAGAATCACCCGATCAACCCCCATGGCCGCAAGAGAGGGCAAAATTTCTGGATGGGTTATGTTGGCAAGGGTTGAGAAAAAAAGCCCGCCGGAAAAACCCGTCTGCTGCACAAGATCCAGAAAGGCGAGATCCTGCACAATGATACCATCCAGAGGCAAGGTACGAAGACGTTCCAGGCAATGGAACGACTGGATCAGCTCATTGTGCTTGAGCATGGTATTTAAGGCGCAATACACCCGTGCTCCATGGGCATGGGCAAGGTCGATATGGCGAGAAAGTTCACGGAAGGAGAAATTCTCCGCCTCCATACGGGCGGAAAAGTTCTTGAGCCCCAGATACAGAGCATCAGCCCCTGCAGCCAAGGCAGCGCAGAATGCCTTGCTATCCCCTGCCGGCGCCAAAATTTCAGGATGGGAGAGAGGGATTGCGTTCATCTATATTCTCTTTCAGAGGGAAGCGGGAGATGCAAGGGCTCTTTGGATCCTTGCAGCCAAATTTGTCTTGCGTCGAATAATGGCGTTATTGGTGATTGCCCGGTAAAACGCGTTTTTTTCGCCCACCAGAACCACCAATTTCTTTCCTCGGGTGATGGCGGTGTAGAGCAAATTGCGCTGCAGCATCCACCAATGACAGTTCATGATGGGAATGACCACCGCTGGATATTCCGATCCTTGGGACTTATGGATCGAAATCGTATAGGCAACCACCAAATCGTCCAATTCTTCAAACGTATAGGGTACTATGAGATCGTCAAAGACGACTTGAAGCGTGGCATTCTTCGTATCGATTTCCGTGATGGTTCCGATATCGCCATTAAAAACCTTTTTCTCGTAGTCATTGCGCAATTGCATGACTTTGTCGCGCACCTTGAAGGTCTGTTTGCCCCGCACATAGGCTTGGCCATTGGGATTGAGCGCTGCCTGGAGCGCGTTGTTCAAGGCTTTAATCCCAACAGCCCCTCCGTGCATGGGGCTGAGAACCTGAATATCGTTCATGGTATAGTGATAATAATTGGGCAGGCGGCGTTTCACAAGATCGGTGATTGTCTGTGCTGCTTGTTCAGGATCCCCTTCGTTCATGAAATAAAAATCGTTTTTTGGTTGAGGATCGTTCGCAAAATCGGGAATACGCCCCTGATTGATCATATGCGCGTAGCGGACAATAGCACTTTCTTCTGATTGACGGAAAATCTTGGTCAGTTTGATGATAGAAACAGATTTTGAAGCAATGATATCGGAAAGCACCGCGCCAGGCCCCACCGACGGAAGTTGGTCAACATCCCCAACCAGGATGAGCGTACAGCCCAAAGGGACGGCACGAACCAGATGATGGAATAAGACAAGATCGATCATAGAGGCTTCATCAACGATGAGAACGTCACAGCTCAGATCTCTCCCACCGCCAGAATCCCAGCCTAAATTGATTTCTGCCATTTCAAGCAGTCGATGGATCGTCTTTGCCTCATGGCCGGTTGTTTCCTGCATGCGTCTGGCCGCACGACCTGTGGGCGCAGCAAGATCGATTTTCGCGTTTTTACTGGCAAAGAGCGCGATAATGGCCTTAATGATCGTGGTCTTGCCAGTGCCAGGACCTCCAGTAATAACAAGCATCTTGGATTCAGCGGCCATGCGCACCGCTTCTTGTTGCTCAAAGGCCAATTCAAGCGAAAAGGTGTGCAGGATATCCAAGGCAGCTTTGGCGGGATCGTCAAACTGTATGGATTTCGGTGCCACCAGAATTTTTTGTATCTGTTCAGCTGCCTCAGTTTCAAAAGCATGAAAACGGGCAGGGTAGATAGCCTGACCCGAGGGCGAATCCGCATCATCGACGTCATCGACAACCACTTGCTCAGCAGATGTCAGCTCTGAAAGCAAGACAGAAAAAAGCGTTGCATCAACCGGAGCATATTGGTTGAGCCGGGTTGAGACCTCTTCCTTGATCATGTAGACATTGCCCGCTTCAAGCCCGTATTCAAGCACAGCCAAAAGCGCTGCTTTGACGCGAAGGGGATGGTCTTTAGCAAAACCAAGACTCTGGGCAATCATGTCAGCAGTGTCGAAGCTGATGCCTCGGACTTTGAGGCAAAGGCAATAGGGATTGGCACAAATCTCTTCTTTCGCCGTTGTTCCAAGAACGCGAAGGATGCGGGCGCAGGTACCTGCACTGAGACCAAAGGGAAAGAGAAAAAGGGAGAGATCTCTGTGGAGGGTGTGTGCAGCCCAGGATTCGCGTATTTTGGTGTAATTCCTCTTCCCAAGCCCCTTGACCTCAAGCAGGCGTTCAGGCTGGGTATCCAAGACAGTGATGGTGGATTCCCCAAAATGCTCGGCAATGCGCTTGGCCAAAACGTCGCCAAGCCCTGGAATGACGCCGCTTGAGAGGTATTCCGTGATCCCATCAAGCGAGGTCGGATAGATTTCCGTGCTTTCGCAAAAGTGGAATTGATCCCCGTATTTGGGATGGCTTATCCACTTCCCTTGGAAGCGAAGATGGGAGCCAATGCGGGGGGCAACCAAGACTCCCACACAGGTAAAGGTCTTTTTTTGCGGACGGAGTCGATCTTTCCACTGGTTTAGGCTGACGGGATCCGGAAGAAGGCTGAGAACTGCATAGGCTGTTTCCTCGTTGTAAAAGACAATCCGTTCAAGGATCCCTGACAGCGTCTCATGAGCTGCCTCTGGCACAGCGTCGTTTGGTCTTTGTGACATAGACAATTACAGGCTGTTTTGGACGTGTTCGTGCACAAGCAAGGCATCACACAAAGCGATCTGGGTCATGGCTTTCAGCACAGGAACAATTCGTGGAATTGCCGACAAATCGTGACGTCCGCCAATGGTTATCGTACAGGGATTGCCGTCGATATCGATGGTTTGTTGGGGCTTTGGGATCGAAGCAATGGGTTTGACAGCGCAACGCACAACAATATCCTGCCCTGTTGAGATGCCGCCAACAATGCCCCCAGCATGATTGGATGCAAAACGGACGCCTGAATCTTGGGTGGGCGGAAGCAGACTGTCGTTGTTGGCGCTGCCGCAAAGATCCGCAGCCCCAAAGCCTTCGCCGATTTCAACCCCTTTCACCGCCCCCACACTCATAAGAGCATGGGCGAGAGTGGCTGAGAGCTTATCAAAAACCGGCTCCCCCAAGCCAGCAGGAACGCCTTTGGCCTCAATTTGCACAACACCACCCAGGGTTTCATGCTGTTGTCGGGCATCGTGCACACACTGATCCCAAAGGGGAATGACATCGGAAGAAGCCGCAAAATACTTGCGACCGAGACTGCCTGCACAATCCCGATCCTTTGGCGCAATCCAAATTCCCCCAAGGGCAATACTTGCAGCAAAAACGCGTATGCCATGCTGCTGTAAAATAAGACCAGCCACAGCTCCTGCAGCGACACGAGCGGCTGTTTCACGCCCTGATGCTCTGCCTCCACCCCGATAGTCCCGAAAGCCATGGTATTTTTGATGGTAGGACCAATCGGCATGGCTTGGGCGAAACACCCTGGCGAGTTCGTCGTAGTCGTTGGAGTGCTGGTTGGTGTTTTCAATGAGAAAGGCGAGGGCAGTGCCCGTGGTATGACCTTGAAACAAGCCCGATTGCACCCGAATACGGTCTGCCTCCTTGCGTGGTGATTGCGTATCGCCACCGCCTGGCTTTCGAAGATCAAGGTCTTTTTGGATGTCGGCTTCGGTTAAGGCTATGCCCGCAGGAACCCCCTCGATAATGCCTCCGATTGAAGGGCCGTGGGATTCCCCATAGGTTGTGAGACGAAAAAGCGTGCCAAAGGAATTTCCAGCCATAGAGCATCTCGACAGGACAAAAGGATGAGAACAGATACATAAACGAAAAGAGTGACCTTCGTCAGATCACTCTTCCAAAAAATGCCCTAAAAAACAAGACTTAGATCTTCGCCGCTGTCTGCAAATCACGAACAGCGTCGGTCTTCTCCCACGTAAACTCCGGCAATTCCTTGCCAAAGTGCCCGTAGCAGGCTGTCTTTGTATAGATGGGGCGCTTTAAATCAAGTCTTTTGGAAATAAAATACGGACGCAGATCAAACACCTCGCGAACAGCCTTGGTCAAAATCTCATCGCTGAGAGAACTGGTTCCATCCGATGACACCAAGACACTCACAGGCTCGGCCATGCCGATACAATAGGCAATCTGCACCTCACACACCGGCGCAAGTCCCGCTGCCACGACATTTTTCGCAATATACCGTCCCATGTAGGCGCCTGAACGATCGACCTTGGAGGGGTCTTTGCCAGAAAAAGCGCCACCGCCGTGATGGCCACTGCCGCCATAGGTGTCCTGAATAATTTTGCGACCGGTCAGCCCGCAGTCGCCCATAGGCCCACCAACGACAAAACGTCCGGTTGTATTGATAAATATCTTACAATCTTTGGGATCGAAGAAGCCGGACGGCTCTAAAATCGGGGCAATAACGTGTGTCTTGACCGCTTCGACGACATCCTCATGGCTCGCTGATGCGGCATGTTGGGTGGAAACAACCACATCGTGGATACGAACGGGTTTGCCGTCATGGTATTCAAAGGAAACTTGGGTTTTGCCATCGGGACGGAAAAAGGGGACAATACCCTCCTTCCGAACCATCGCCAAGCGTTGGGAGAGCTGGTGCGCCCAGTAAATAGGGGCAGGCATCAATGTCTTTGTCTCCGAACACGCATAGCCAAACATCATACCTTGATCTCCAGCTCCCTGTTGTTCTGGTGTTTCACGTGAAACACCCTGGGCAATGTCTGGAGATTGATGATCAATGGAGGAGATAACCGCGCACGTCTGCCAATCAAACCCCATATCGGAACCCGTATAGCCAATATCTCGTATGGTTTCACGGACAACGGCGGGCAGATCAGCGTACCCTGTGGTTGAAATTTCCCCGGCAATAACAGCCATTCCCGTGGTCACCATGGTTTCGCAGGCCACATGGGCATCAGGGTCTTGTTGCAAGAGGGTGTCTAAAACCGCATCAGAGATCTGATCCGCAACTTTATCTGGATGACCTTCCGTGACGCTCTCAGAGGTAAAAAAGTACTTCCCTTTTGGCAGCATGAAAACTCCTTCCACCTGCTCGCTAGCAGGAGAGTAGAATGTTATCAATAAGACGTGCTTTCCCAAGACGAACAGCACAAGCCATAAGAGCACGGTCTTCGATCGTCTCAAGCGATTCAAGCGATACAGGATCAACGACAGCGAGATAGTCAAGGCGTCCGAGGGGGATTTCCTGCGCCCACTTTTTGAGCACACGCTCACGCAGTCTGGGTACGGAGCGTTCGCCCGATTGCACCACATCCTTCGCAAAAAGGAGTCCCTCATATATCTTCGGTGCCTGTGCACGCTCCTCGGGGCTCAAATAGACATTTCTGGAAGAGAGAGCCAGGCCATCGGCTTCACGAACAGTTGGTCTCGTATGCAGATGAATAGGAACATTCAAATCGCGCACCATTCGTTGTAAAATGGCCTGCTGCTGCCAATCCTTTTGCCCAAAGACAGCATCAGTCGCGCAACTTATATGAAAAAGCTTCAGGACAACCGTACACACTCCCCGAAAATGGATAGGGCGTGAGACGCCGCACAGTACCTTGCTCATTGTCGGCACTTCAACCCATGTAGCGTGATCGTCACAGTACATATCCTTGGGCTCTGGCATAAAGAGCAGGTCACAGCCATGTTTTTCGGCGATGGCGCTATCGCGGGCATGGTCACGGGGGTAATTGGCTAAATCTTCTGTTGGGCCAAATTGGGTAGGATTCACAAAGAGACTGACAACAAGGTGGTCGCAAAGAGTGCGTCCGTAAGCCATAAGGTCTTCATGGCCTGCATGATAATAGCCCATGGTGGGAACAAGACAGATCGTCTCACCCAGGCTGCGCCACTTCTGACACTTGGCCTGCACATCAGAGGGAGTTTTCAGTATTTCCATACGCTCAAGTAAGAATTCCCACAAAGCGGTGTTTTTGTGGCAAAAAGAGGAAAAAGGTGGAAAAGCATCGCTCTTTTCCACCTACTGGTCTATTTTATAGAATATGAATGAAATGGGACACTAGCAATCACGCAATCAAGAGTGTCTTTGTTATTCTTCAGCACTCAGCTGAATACGCGAATAGCCAAGCACAGTGATAGTGTCGTTGATCTGTTTCGCTGTTTCTTTGATCACATCACTGACCGGTTTCTTCTCTTCACGAATATAGGGTTGGTCGAGCAGACACACCGATTTCTTAAATTTCTGGACAGCGCCCTCGGCAATCTTCGTGACGATCTGTTCGGGTTTCCCCTCAGCGCGGGCTTTTTCGATATAGACCTCGCGCTCACGTTCAATGGCTTTGGGATCAACACCATTGGCATCAACAGCCATGGGATTGGTCGCGGCAACCTGCATGGCGAGTTCACGCAACAGGGTTTGCACCGGCTCTTTCCCGGCATTGGCCGCATCGCCCAGTTTCGCCCACACCAAGACACCAATTTTGCCATTGGCATGGATATAGGTGCCAACAACTTCAGCCTCGGATGCCTTGGCATGGCGGGCAAAGGCTCCGATCTTCATATTCTCCCCAATGGTCGCAATCAGCTGCTTCACGGTATCGCCAGCCAATTCCTCAAGGGCTTGTGCATCCTTGGGATCTTTGTCCACAACCAATTGGGCAATATTTTTGGCCTCTTCCTGGAATTTTTCGCCCCGCGCAACAAAGTCTGTTTCACACGATAACGATGCCAGAGCAGTGACCTTGCCATCAGCCGAAGAAGCAACGCACACAAGACCTTCAGCTGTCGCACGACCGGACTTGGTTGCGGCTTTTGCCATGCCTTTTTGGCGCAGCCAGTCAACAGCCTTTTCCGGATCACCGTCAACAGCCACAAGGGCTTTTTTACAATCCATCATCCCTGCGCCGGTTTTTTCGCGCAATTCCTTGACCATTTGAGCTGTAATAGCAGCCATATCTTCCCCTTCGTAAAATATCACACCAACGAAAAAAACTACTCAGCGCTTTCGCTCTTTGTATCTTGATTGGCGATCTTGGCAAGCTCTTCTTCGGCATTCTCGCCATCCTTGTTCATCGCTTCCCCTTCCAGGCAGGCTTCAGCAAAGGAACCCACAAAGAGTTTAATGGCTCGAATGGCGTCATCGTTCCCGGGGATAATATAATCGATATTGTCAGGATCGCAGTTCGTATCGGTTATGGCCACAATCGGAATACCTAATTTCCGGCATTCGCGCACAGCGATATCTTCACGGTTGGGATCAATGATAAACGCCAACTGGGGAAGGCGTTCCATGCTCTTGATACCACCCAGGGTTTCTTCAAGCTTGTTCTTTTCGCGTTCAAGAAGAAGGATTTCCTTCTTCTGGTATTTATTGATACTGCCATCGGCAAACATGGATTCGAGTTTCTTCAGGCGATCGATGCTTTTTTGGATGGTGACAAAGTTGGTCAAGGTTCCACCCATCCAGCGATTGGCCACATAGTATTGCCCGGCACGGGAGGCTTCAGCAGCAATCGTTTCTTGCGCTTGCCGTTTTGTACCAATAAAAAGAATCTTGCCACCCTTGGCAACGGTATCGACAACCGCATCATAGGCCTGACGAAAGAGTTTCACCGTCTGCTGCAGGTCGATAATATGGATGCCGTTGCGCGCCCCAAAGATAAAGGGACGCATTTTCGGATTCCAACGACGGGTTTGATGCCCAAAATGGACACCGGTTTCAAGCATTTGCTTCATTGTAACATAGGCCATGAGAACATTCCTCCATTGGGTTACACCTCCATTGCGCCCATTGAAAGCACCCAAGGGATGCGCAATGTGTGAGATGAAAACGATATTTCTCCTAAGCAAAAAAAGGATATTTACTATACACCTTTTCCCCCAAAAAAGCAAGCATTTTTATAGCACAACAAAATAGTTTCGAGGCACAACGCAGAAAGACGTCTTTCGACGATTTTCCCTCTTTGACAAGCACCATGCCCATCAAAACTTTTTGACAAAGTTCTGGATAGCTACGAGTAAAACACCCTGAGAGACTTTTGACAAAAGCGCTCTTCTAGGGTATTGAGATACATTGACAAAAGAAAGAAACGATTACTCCAAACATTCTGTACACAAAACCATACGATCGCCAACAATCACCTTTTTTGCTACTCCGTTTTGTATAGACATTCCCTTCTGCTTCCTTTTAAATAGACAACAGGCAACAGGATAACAGCGTTTCACGTGAAACATTGACGACCAAGATACATCTATAGAAAGGATTCGATACCCATGGAATATTCTGGTTTTCAGTTGTTGGAACAACGCCAACTCAAAGAGGTCTGGGGAACAGCCTCACTGTGGGAACACAAAGGCACAAAAGCCCAATGCCTTTCCATCACCAATACCGATGAAAATAAATGCTTTGGCGTGTGTTTCAGAACGCCACCTACCAATTCCACCGGCGTTGCCCATATTATGGAGCACTCGGTTTTATGTGGTTCCCAAAAATATCCTGTCAAGGAACCCTTTGTGGAATTGCTCAAAGGATCTTTGCAGACCTTTCTCAATGCCTTCACCTTCCCCGACAAGACCTGCTATCCGGTTGCCAGTGCCAATCTGCAAGACTTCTATAATCTTATTGATGTCTATCTCGATTGTGTCTTTCATCCCATGCTGTCTGAAGACATCTTCCGCCAGGAAGGATGGCATATTGAAGCAGATGATCTCCATACTCCGTGGGTCTACAAGGGTGTTGTGTTTAACGAGATGAAAGGAGCCTATTCTTCTCCCGATTCTGTCCTTGCAGAGCAAAGCCAGCAGTCGATCTTTCCCGACATGCTCTACCGCTTTGATTCAGGGGGCAATCCGGAAGAAATCCCCAATTTGACCTATGAGGCCTTCCGTGCCTTCCACGATACCTACTACCATCCATCCAACGCCCGCTTCTTTTTCTGGGGGGATGATCCTGAAGAAGAGCGCTTTGCCATTCTTGAACGCACCCTGGCCAACTACACCTTTAAAGCGGTTGACTCCCATATTCCCCTGCAACAAGCCCTGAAAGAACCCGTGTATCGAGAAATTTTCTATGCAGCGGGCAACGAACAGCAAAAAGCCATGTTCACTATGAACTGGCTCTTAGCCGAGCGGGGCAATGTCCTTGAAGCGCTGCAAATGGAGATGCTCAGCCACATTTTGGAGGGGATGCCGGGGAGCCCCTTACAAAGAGCCCTGATTGAATCCGGCCTGGGTGAAGATACCGCTGGATGCGGGCTTGAGACCGATCTTCGGCAAATGTACTACTCAACGGGTCTCAAAGGCATTGCGGCAAAGGATATTCCCAAAGCCGAAGCCCTCATCCATACCACCCTTCAGAATCTCGTCAAACACGGTATTCCTCAAAGCACCATCGACGCCGCCGTCAATACGGTGGAATTCGACTACAGAGAAAGCAATACCGGTCGTTTCCCTCGCGGCCTGGTTGCCATGATCAATGCCTTGGCGACCTGGCTCTACGATGGCAATCCCATTGATGCTCTGGCCTGGGAGACGCCTCTTCGGCAGATTAAAGAACGCCTTGCTGCCAAGGAACCTGTTTTTGAAGAACTCATCTCAAAACGCCTGATCGACAATCCCCATCGCTCAACCGTGGTTGTCAAACCCGATTGCTCACTCGGAACCCAACGCGAACAATCAGAGGCTGACAAACTCGCGGCGATCCAGGCAAAAGCCGACGCCGAGACAAAGCAAAACCTGGTTGAAACCACCAGGCATCTCAAAGAAATTCAGACAACCCCAGACTCCAAGGAAGCGCTGGCTACTATTCCCCAGTTAACCCCCGATAATCTGCCGCGCAAAAATACACCGATTCCCGAAACCTGCCTCGATCTCGGCTTTCCCTTCTACGCCCACGAGCAGCCAACGGTCGGCATCGCCTATACATCCCTGTTTCTGCCGCTTGGCCACGTTCCAACGCATCTTCTTCCGCTTCTGCCTCTCTATTTCCGGACTCTCACCGAAATCGGGACGGAAAAACGGGATTATGTGGCTTTGGGCGATGCTATTTGCGGCCAAACAGGCGGCATCCATTGCGGGATGTTTTTGGCAACAACCCTCACAAGCAAACAATGCCTCAGCTATTGTTCGCTTGCAGGGAAGGCGGTCTATGCCAAGGTCGATGCCTTATTCGGACTTTTTGAGGAAATTTTGTGCCATCCTTTGCGGGATACGCAAAAAATTCTGGATCGTTTAGGGCAAATACTCCTTGAAATTCGGGCAAGCCTGGAAGAGAGTGTGCAGTCAGCAGGCCATGCCTTTGTGCAAACACGCCTGCGAGCCAGATACAACCTGCAAGACGCGATTGCCGAGCAAACAAACGGCATAAGTTATCTTGAAAGCATTCGAGCCCTCGTGCAACGCTTTGAAAAAAATCCTTCCTCGCTGCTTGACGACCTTGCCTGCATTCGATCCGCCTTGCTTGCCCAAGAAGGGGCGTTTTGGAGCTGCACAGCGGAAGAAGAAGGGCTTAGACGTGTTGCCGATGCAGCGAAAAAACTGCTTCAAACTCTTCCCAAACAGGCAAACGCTCCTCTTGCCTCTCCCCTTGCTCTGCCCACCTTGCCAAGCCATGAAGCCTTTATCACACCTGCCCGCATCAATTTTGTCGGCAAGGGTGTCAATCTTGCTGCAAAGGGCTGGCATTACCATGGGTCGGCCAGTGTTATTATGCGCTATCTGCGTATGAGTTATCTGTGGGAAACAGTGCGTGTGCGGGGAGGAGCCTATGGGGCGTTTTGCACGCTCGACCGCGCCAAAGGTTCGTTGCTGTGTACCTCCTACCGCGATCCCAATGTAGAAGACACGCTCAAAGCCTACGATGATATGGCACTCTTTTTGAAGAATTTTACCCCTGATACTGCGCAGCTGAACCAAGCCATCGTCGGGGCGGTTGGAGATCTGGACACCTATCATCTCCCCAGTGCCAAGGGATCTCTTGCGCTGTCCCGAACCCTCACAGAAGATACCGAATCCATGCGCCAAACCATGCGCGAGGAGATGCTCAGCACAACAGCGAAAGACTTCAGAGACTTTAGCGAGATCATAGCACTGCTCGCCGAGGGCGAAACCTGCGTTATCGGCGGCCAGGAAGCAAGCTTGGCAGCAAAACGCCACAACTGGACAACGACAAAAATTCTCTAACAAAAACTGCTCTGGGGGGGGCTCCCCCCAGAGCCAAGCTGCGATGACAACATTTCCTTATGCAAACACCCACAAAACGCCTTTTTTTCGTCCTTGGCATGCACCGAAGTGGCACAAGCGCTCTCGCACGGGCGCTTCGCGTTCTTGGTATCGACATAGGCGAACACAGATTGGCTCGCAAGGACAATCCCAAGGGATTTTTCGAAAACCAAGAATTTGTTGCTATCAATGAAGCCCTCTTGGCTGCGCAAGGTATGCACTGGGATAGCTGTAGGCAAACAGTTCCCTTGTGTGTATCGCCCCTGATTGAGCGTGCCACGCAGTTTCTCACCACCTTTTGCCAAAACCGCCCCTTGGCAGGTCTCAAAGATCCCAGAGCCTCTCGTCTGCTTGCCTTTTGGCGGCCTCTTTGTGCAAATCTTGATCGAAGCCCAACGATTCTTCTTGCCCTGCGCAATCCCGACAATGTGTGTGCGTCGCTTGCCAAGCGCGACGCCATGGATGCGGAGAAGGCAACCACGCTGTGGCTCCTCTATACCATAGATGCGCTCACCCAAAGCCAAGGACTTCCCCGTCTCTGTGTTGCCTACGACAATCTTCTCGAAAATCCCCACAAAGAATTTTCGCGCATGAGTGCCTTGCTTTCGCTCCCGATCAATCCCAAAGAATACAGCCTTTTTGCCAACGATTTTTTAGAGAGATCCTTGCGTCACCACACGGCTACAAAAACCGTTGCCTGCACCAATCCAACCATTGCCCATCTCGCCCAAAGGCTCTACCAAAGACTTCTTCCCACAAGCCAAAGCATGCAAGCAGACGCCCTTGATGCCCAGGATCTCAACGCGCTTGTGGCAACAATTGACCAACGTCTCGCCTCTGTACAATCCTAACACGTTTTCCTAACGGTACCCCCGGCAAAGACCAAGGCGCTATCAGCATCACGTATTGATTACAAAGACGCAATTGTTCGATTCTTTGGTTTTCTTTATCGTATCTTTCCTTCGAAAGCTTTGGAAGCGATGCCAGTACTATACAGCTCGCATGGATGTTAAGCAGAAACATCAAGCTATGTCCTTAAAGGCATTCATGCGGTATCGACTCCGGTCGGGAGAATGGAGGTATAGACTTAGTTTTCCCTCATAAAAACAATCTGCTTAAAACGATTTTATAAGCTCATCTCGAAACAAACAATAAAGAAGGCGTACATCATATAGTTGGGAGAAAAATACACAGTTTATACATAATTTGAATTACAAGAACCAAATTCATGCTTTATTATGTTTATTCTCTAATTTGGAACACCGAGGAATTTTCGATTTGGTGCATCTTCAAATTTTCTTGAACCTCCATAAACCCTCCGTCGTTCGTGGGCTTCAGCTGAAAAACCCTCTTTTCGATCCAAGAAGTCACGGATTCAGGTACAAAAAAACAAGAGAGCCGGAGACCCGCAAGCAGCCTCTTTTCGGGAAACGCTGGCTACAGGAAGCAGCAAAAAAAAAGGGGAGGTGCCCAACTGTTCAGCTACCCCCCCATCCGAGATTCATGCAAATCAAAAGCGATACTAAGATAATTTGGGTAAATCTCGCAAAAGTGATACGGAAAATGTCGCTTTTCCATCGTGCATATCGGTGAATGTGATACTAATTACATCATTGACAGAATCATCTAAATCATCAAGATCAAAGTCATCCATATCGTCATCATCATCGTCTTCGTTTTCCAAAGAGAAATCATCCCCGTCATAAATTTCAAACCATTGATTATCAATCTCATCTAAAAGTTCACCAATGTCATCTTCATCAACGTCTTTCAAAAAAACATCAAAAATAAAATTACCATTATTAGGGAAAATATAAATATGCTTTGAATCATTAGAGACAATCACTGTGGCTGCATCTATATAATATTCTGTACCATTACAATCAATATAAAATTTTAAAGACATACAAACACCTCTTTTTTGGGTTTTCAACATTTTCGCGTTGCCACCCTGCAGCTCAACGATACCTTATCTCGCCTTGTTGAGAGCCGGCCGAAGAAAAAAGAAATAGTCTGTCATTTTCCTTGAAATATTCTTTTTTGTCAAGCATTTCTTCCAATGCAAAAAAAAATGGGCTGCTTGACGGATTTGCCTCTATCGGCTATAGCTTGCTCAATTTTCCAGTGCAACCATTGTAAGGAAATCCATCCATGCATACGCTCCTTGCCACAAGCGCAATCTCTTATACCTACGGACGATTTTATTTTCCGTATTGGTATCTTGCGTCCTGTGGTCAGGGAGGATAATGCGTGCTCGTTTGACGCTAGTCTTGTATAGAAGGCCACAGGTGCAAGTCCCTGTGGCCTTTTTTCTTGCATCCAAAAGGAGTCTCCCATGTACCTTGGCAAAAAAATTCGGATGGAACGCATTCTCAAACGCAACAACGGTCGTACAATCATAGTTCCCATGGATCATGGCGTAAGCATGGGACGTGTGGAAGGACTTATCAATATGCGAGAAACCGTGAGTGATCTGGCCGAAGGCGGCGCCGATGCGGTTTTGATGCACAAAGGCCTTGTCCGCTGCGGCTATCGGAGCCGGGGCAAGGATGTAGGACTGATCATCCATCTTTCCGCTTCCACCGATCTCTCTCCCCATCCTAATACAAAAACACTGGTTGGAACCGTAGAAGAGGCCATTCGTCACGGCGCTGACGCTGTTTCCATCCATGTCAATATTGGATCCAACAACGAAGCCAAAATGCTCGCCGATTTTGGCAAAATCGCTGCAGCAGCCGACGATTGGGGGATGCCTCTTCTTGCCATGGTCTATGCCAGAGGTCCTCAAATCGAAAACAGCTATGATCCCAAACTGATTGCCCATTGCGCCCGCATTGGCGTTGAGCTTGGGGCTGATATTGTCAAAGTCTCCTATTCAGGAGACATCGACAGCTTTTCGCGCGTTGTTGACAGTTGTTGCGTCCCCGTGGTCATTGCGGGAGGCCAAAAGATGGATTCTGTTCGCGATGTCTTGCAGATGGTTCACGATTCCCTGTTGGCGGGAGGGGCGGGCATCTCCATTGGCCGCAATGTCTTCCAGCATCCCAATCGTCCGGCTTTGGTTCGTGCGCTTCGAGCCCTTGTCCACGAAAACGCGAGTGTTGAACAGGCTCTCAGCATTGTCGGAGAATAAGTATGGCCAAGCTCTATTATCAAAGCGACCCCTTTTCCAAAGAGGACATAACCCTTGCCCTGGAATCAGGCGTGGATGGCATCATTGTCGCAGCGGAATATGTGGATCGCGTGGCAGCTCTTGCTCGGGTTGACGTCTTCAGCTTGGAATCGTTTTCCCCCATCCTTTTGCAAAGCAAGGCCGATGAAGAAGAGGCACAAAAAAACCTTGCCCACAATATCCCAACCATTATCAAAGAAGGCTGGGAGGTTATCCCGATTGAAAATCTCTTGGCGCAAAGCGATCGGGTGATGGTCGAAGTGGGCAATCTGGATGAAGCAAAGCTTGCTGGCGGCATCCTTGAGCGCGGGGTCTATGCCATGGTGCTTTTACCAAAAACCATCCATGCCATCAAAACCATTGTGGCAGAGTGTGCTCTTGCCCAAAAGTCGGAAGAGCTTGTGCCAGCCACCATCACAAAGGTTGCGCAGGTGGGGCTGGGACACAGAGTCTGTGTCGACACCCTGACGCTCATGCACAGAGGGCAGGGCATGCTTGTTGGCAATTCGAGCGCCTTTCTCTTTCTCGTCCATGCTGAGACCGAAGAAAATGCCTATGTTGCCGCACGCCCCTTTCGCATCAATGCTGGCGCAGTGCATGCCTATGTCCGTATGCCAGGAGACAAAACACGTTATTTGAGCGAACTCAAGGCAGGATCTGAAATCCTTCTTTGCGATGCCACCGGAAAAACCATGCGCTCAAGCGTTGGCCGCGTCAAAATCGAAGTCCGCCCCATGCTCCTGATCGAAGCAGAAATAGCCACAGAGAACGGCTGCAAACAGGGCGGCATCGTTGTCCAAAATGCCGAAACCATTCGCCTCACCGCTCCTGACGGCACGCCCGTGAGTGTTGTCTCTCTCAAGGAAGGGGATCAGATTCTTTGCCGAATTGATCAGGCCGGACGGCACTTTGGGATGCGCATTAGTGAGAATATTGTGGAGGTATAGATGACTATCCCTCCGACAAACGCCAGCGATTCAAACAAAAGTGAAGAACAAATGAAAGCAATACGGTCAGCCATTGACCGGATTGATACCCAACTTCTCCAGCTTTTAAATGAACGCGCTCAGTGCAGCAAGGAAATGGGACGCATCAAGGCCGATACCACGAGTATCATTTTCAAACCGCTGCGAGAAAATGATCTCCTCAACCAATTGGCTCAAAAAAATCCCGGTATCTTGCCCGACGAACATCTTCGCTCCATCTGGCGGGAGATTCTCTCCTCCTCACGAGCCTTGCAACGTCCTCAAGACATTGCCTATTTGGGGCCTGAGGGAACCTTTTCCTTTTTTGCCGGTATTGAATATCTGGGGCATTCAGGAACCTATCATCCCTGCCGTGATATTGCCGAAATTTTTGAAATGGTGCATGAAGGCAAATGCGAATTGGGGGTTGTGCCTTTAGAAAATTCGCTACAGGGAACTGTTGGGGTGAGTTTTGACCTCTTTCTCAAATACCCACTGGTCATCCAGGCAGAACTTTTTTCCCGCATATCCCATTGCCTCATGAGCAAGGAACGACAATTTTCAACTATTCAAACAATTTATTCGCACCCTCAGCCTTTGGCGCAATGCAGCACATGGCTTCGCACCCATTTTCCCGAAGCCGCCTTAGTCCCTATGGCATCGACAGCCAGTGCCGCTCGAAAAGCCAGCGAACAGGAGGGGAGTGCAGCCATAGGCCACAAAGGACTGGCTGCCATGACTGGGCTTGGCATTCTCGCTCAGCGCATCGAAGATGCGCCCGGCAATTGGACGCGCTTTGTGATCATAACGCAAGAACAAAAAAGCCTCAAAAAAACACAAAACGCTCTTGCCGACAAAACCTCGATGCTTTTTACCCTGCACGATACCCCCGGCGCTCTTTCCCTTGTTCTTTCCTGCCTTGCCAAAGAACATATTAATATGCGCAAATTGGAATCTCGGCCTTTACAAGGGGAAACCTGGAAATACGTCTTTTTTGCCGATGTGGAATGCGACCTCACAGCTCCTGCCTATCAGAATTTGGTGCGTGAACTCTCCAACCACTGCAGCAGCTTTCGCATCCTTGGCAGTTATTGTATGGGATCCCAACTCGATCGAACGATTCCTGCTGAGGATTCCCCAAGCAACGCTTCGCTCTGACCAGTCTGGCATGAGGATGCGCAAGCCTCTTTGCGCATCCTTTTGGTCTATTTCATTCACATTGGAGAAAATCCACGACCGCAGATCATTCCCAGTTCCTCATCCAGCCGATTAGGACATCTTCCGGCTGAGGAACTGGGGAAAATCTGAATCCGTCATTCGTGGCCTCGGAATCCGCGAAGAAACGGGTACAATGCACAGGCGGCCTTTTTTTGTCTGAACACAGCGTCTGCCATGATCATTGACCAATGGCACGATCGTATTGAAAGCCCACCCTCGAGGAGTACTATGGAACACGTTGTACCACCCCAGGATACCGTACGCATTGCCATCCCTGGTTCCAAATCTTTATCGCATCGCTATCTCATCGGTGCAGCTCTTGCCAAGGGTACCTCAATAGTGTCCAATGTCCAAGAGAGCAACGACGTTCGAATAACCAAACGCATTCTCACACAACTCGGAGCAGCGATAGAAGACGATGCTCTTGGTGTACGCGTGACAGGGATTGGTGGTTGCGTGCGCGGGGGTACCAGCCCCATGGAGTGCGATATGGGAGAATCCGGCACAAGCTGTCGATTGCTCAGTGCCGTGCTCGCCGCCGGCAACGGCCTTTTTCGCATTTTTGGCCAAGGGCGGATGCACAAACGGCCTATTGGCGAACTCTGCACCCAACTCTCTTCTCTCGGTGCCGGCATTGTGTATACGGAAAACCCTGGCTATCCACCCTTTCTTCTCCAGGCAAACGGGCTTCACCCCGATTTGGTGCAGGGCAAAGTGGCTGTTGCCATGGACGACTCGAGCCAGTATTTTTCAGGTCTGCTTCTTGCCTCCCCACTGTGCTCATCCGAACTTGTGCTCGACCTAGGCGGCCGCAAGGCGATTTCCTGGCCCTATGTGGGACTCACCCTGCAATGTCTTGCCGATTTTGGCATCCCCTTTACCGTACAGACCCGTCCCCATGACCAAGCGCCGTGGCAGATGCTTGCCCCCACGCAGTGGCGAGAGATTGCCTTGGTACAACCAGGATGTCTCCGTATCACTGTCTCCCCCAAACCCTACCAAAGCGGAACCTTTGCCATTGAAGGCGACTGGTCCAATGCCTCGTATTTTTTGGCGGCAGGAGCCTTAGGACAGCATCCAGTGACCGTAGAAGGACTCAGGGAGGATTCGCTCCAGGGCGATCGCATTATCCTCGATATCCTTACCAAGATGGGTTGCCAAATGGATATTGCGCCGACGAGCGTCACAGTCTATCCTTCACCCCTCCATGGCGTTGATTTAGACATGGGTTTTTGTCCGGATCTTGTGCCGACAGTGGCTGTTGTTGCCTCCTTTGCCCATGGTTCAACCCGCATCCGCAATGTCAAGCATCTCCAATACAAGGAAAGCAACCGTCTCCAAGCCTCTTGCGAAGAACTCAAAAAAATCGACATTACGATCGACCAACTTTCAGACGGTCTATTGATCAGCGGAAAAAGCGCCCACAAACGAGGGCAATCCCAGCTTCCAACCCTTCCTGCCGATACACGCTTCCAAAGCCACAACGACCACCGCATAGCCATGTCCTTGGCCATCTTGGATTGTATCAATCCGAACTTGCAGGTGTATGCGCATATGGATGATCCGCATGTGGTTGACAAATCGTTCCCTGCCTTTTGGGAGAAATGGCGATGTCTTGTGAGTCACTAACGCCCCCACCAAACCATATCCTCCTGATAGGAGGATATGGTCGCATGGGGCGCATGCTTTTTTCTCGCGCCCAACAGGCGAAGCTCTCTCTCGAAGCCCTCGACAAACCACTCATTGCGCAGAATGTGCAGCGCGCAGCGCAGGGCTGTGATTTGGCGCTTTTTTGCGTCCCAGCTCCTGTGCTTTGCGAAGCGCTTTCCTGCGTCTGTCCGTATCTTCCGAGTACCTGCATTGTGGCCGATATCACAAGCGTCAAAGTGCTTCCCATGACCTGGATGGAATCCCAATGGGCTGGTAATGTCGTTGGCACCCATCCGCTCTTTGGCCCCAATCCCGATCCCAGCCTTCCGCTTTCGGTAGCCATAACAGCCGGAACCCGCACCCAACCTGAGGCTCTTGCCACAACCGAGGCCTTTATACACGCTCTGGGCTTTACGTCGTTTCGCTGCACCCCAGAACAACACGACAAGGCCATGGCAAAGATTCAAAATCTCAATTTTATCACCAATCTTGCCTATTTTGCGCTTTTAGCCAAACACGACGACTTACTCCCCTTTCTCACCCCCTCCTTCCATCGTCGTCTCAAAGCCGCCCAAAAAATGCTGACAGAAGATGCAGTCATGTTTTCTGCGCTCTTTGAAAGCAATCCCATGAGTCAGGAAGTGGTTCGAACCTATCACAGAATCCTGCAAATCGCGGCGAGCGGTGATATTGAAATTCTTTGCAAACAAGCGCTTTGGTGGTTTGAAGACAAATCCGGTGTCCAAAAACCTTAAGCTTACGCGTTCTTTTTCCGAAGCTCAGCCAAGGCACATCCCACCTTCTCCCACGCAGGCAAGGCAAACGGGCTTTCCCGTTGGCTTGTGACAACCATGGTCTCATGCACGTTGTGGCCGAACAGACACAGACTGTGCGTTGGATTGACGGCAATGGCGGAAACCGCATAGGAGAGACTCAAAGATCCAGCCAAAGCCAGGATCTCCTTCGGCCACCGTGTGCCGTGGCGGGCAAGGGCGACGGGGCTTGGAATGGCCGGAAATGTGAGCAAAAGGTCATCTTCTCGTGCTTTTTGGGCAATGGCCTCGTTATCAGCAGCATTTCTGCCAATAGTGAGCCAATAGGCAGCATCTCCCACACAATACCAAAATTGGCGGCCACAATTGGCAAGCGCAAAGCTCTGAGCGTCGGCATGGCTTTCATGGCAGAGCACAGGATAATAGCGTCGCACATTTTCACGCTCAGTCAGCTTGCAGCCCCCAGCAGGAGTGGGAATAACGGGCAATTGATAGAGGGCAGCCAAGCGAAGCTGTTCTTTGCGCCCCCGTCCGCCGATACCGAGCAAAGCCTCTCGCTTGACCCAACCACGTTCTTCCACCTGAGAGGGCGCAAGGTGCTTGGCTGAAAGGGGACGCACAAGGCAGTCTTTGACATGCGCTTCGCGTTCAATGGTGTTCAACACATCGCTCCGCTGAGACATGGGGCGTTGACCCAAGACCTCGCCTGTGGCAAGAATTTTTGCCCCCATCTTCTCCATCACGCTTTTTCCCGTCTGAAGCATGAGGATCTTGCAGTCGACGCACGGATTCATGGTTTTTCCAAAACCGTATGCAGGACCATTGCGCAAAAGGGTGGCAAAAGCCTCCCCCATATCCAGCCCGACAATCGAGAGCCCATAGTCGTGCTCCCACACTGGAATGCGCGCTGGATTGCCAAAAAAGGGCGAATACATATGCACACAGGTGACCGAAAGTCCCTGCTCTTGCAAAACCAGGGCAGCTAAAATACTGTCCAGACCACCGGAAAAAAGAACAAGACAATCAGCATTTGGCATAGTGCCTCACTCAACAACAGTCTCTGCGGATCAACCAGGAATACTCCTTAAAGGCCTTCCATGCATTATACGCTCGGTGTTATCGGCGCAACAGGGATCGTTGGGGAAGAACTTCTCGCTATTCTTGCAGCGCACAATATTCCTCCTACGGCTGTCAAAGCCTTTGCGTCCCAAGATGCCCTCGGCGAATCTCTCCCCTATGGCGATGACGAAATAGCCGTATCGCCCCTTGATCCTTCTGTTTTTCAAGATCTTGATCTGGCCTTTTTCTGTGTGCCAGATTCTGTGGCAGGTGAGTGTATTCCCATAGCTCTCCAATCGCAATGCGTTGTCATAGACACCTCGCGACACTTTCGCCTCCATCCCAAGGCCTGCCTGTTTGTGCCAAGCCAAACAGAAGCGCTTCTGCTCCACCAAGGGCTCATCGCTCTTCCCAACCCTCTCAGCCTGGCTCTCACGCTTGCTCTGGAACCCCTCCATGAAGAGTGTGAGCTAACACGGCTCTGTGTCACGGCCTTTGAATCGGTCTCAGGAGCAGGAAGAGCAGGGGTCGAAGAACTCGAACACCAGATACGCGACTTGATGAATATGCGCGATAGCGAAAACACGGTTTTTCCCCGACAAATCGCCTTTAACACCGTGCCACAGACAGCCCCCTTTGCCGAAAACGACTATACCGACGATGAACTCGATTGCATCAACGAAACCCGGGCACTGTTGAACGCACCGGATCTTTGCGGCACGGCAACCAGCGTCTATGTTCCCACCTTCTTTTGCCACGCCCTCTCAGTCAACGCCACCTTTGAAAATCCCATCACAGCCAAGGAATGCCGTGCCATTCTCTCCCAGATTCCAGCCATCCATCTTGTCGACAATCCGATGGCAGACTGCTATCCAACCATGCTCGATTGTGGGGGCGAGGATGCTGTTTTTGTGGGACGGATCCGCCCAGACACTTCACACAAAAATACCCTCAATCTTTGGATTGTGCTGGACAATGTCCGGTACGCTTGTGCCAAAAGTTGTGTAACGATCTATCAGTATCTTTGCGACCATGACCTTGTCCGTGTGACGCCAAACCTTCTGGAGCGCTAAGCCATGGATGTCCTTGACTGGCAAGCCTATACCAACGCCTTGTTGGCGGCAAAACGCCCGGGCGCTGAAAACTACCTGGCTTTTTACGACCACAGAATCAAAGCCATAGGCACCAATCCCGCCCATCTCCTTATTCCCTTGGACGACCACCTCTGTCACAGAGGAGACGGCTTATTTGAGAGCATATGCTTTCGCAAGGGACGCATCTACGTACTCGATGCCCATATTGCGCGCATGCAACAAGGCGCCAAGGCTCTGGAAATACTTCCCCCCTGTTCATGGGAAGAAATACAGCATATCACCTGCCAGGTGGCGCAGGCGGCAAAGGTTCCCGATGGCGATCTCCGCATTTTTTTAAGCCGAGGTCCTGGCGGCTTTGGCATTAGCCCGACAGAATGTCCCGAAGCCGGGCTCTATATCGTGGCAATCCGTGCTAAACCCATTGATCCAGCCATCTACACCAAGGGGATAACAGCCTTTACCAGTACCATTCCGCCCAAACAGAACTACCTTGCGACCATCAAAAACACCAATTATCTGCCCAATGTCTTTATGGCCATGGAGGCAACCAAGCGCGGTCTCGATGTGGCTGTGAGCTTTGACGCCGATGGCTGCATGGGGGAGGCTGCTGTTGCCAATATAGCCCTTGTGGCCAAAGACGATACCTTTGTCTGCCCCGATTTTACCAATATTCTTCCGGGAACAACACTTCTTTCAGCGATGCGCCTTGTGCCCAAAAAAATGCCGCTCATCCAGCGCCCCATCACGCACAAAGATATCTATGATGCGAAAGAGGTCTTGCTTTTGACCAGTTCAAGCCTGTGTGTGCCGGTGACATCCTTCGACAATCAGCCCATTGCCCAAGGGAAACCAGGGCCTGTGGCCGCCTGGCTCAAAGAAGAATTGGCCAAAACCTATGATGCAACCGGCATCGTGCTTGGGAGCATACAATAACTTCCAAGGAGAATGGCCAATGAAATGTCGTATCTGTAAAAAGACCGCCTGCGTGGGCTTGCGCAGCCACAATACCGCCTTTTGTGAAGACTGTTTTTTGCAGTTTTTTCAACGGCAAATTGAGCGCGGTATCGAAAAAGAGCACTTGTTTACCAAGGACGATCGCATTCTGGTGGCCATCTCCGGCGGCAAGGATTCCCTGGCACTGTTGTATGAGCTGAACCACCTTGGCTACAACGTCACAGGGCTTCACATCGACTTAGCCATTCAGGGCTCCTCGGATACGGCCAGAGAGGCTGTTGAACGCTTTTGCCAAAAGCACGCCCTGCCTCTCATCGTTTTAGCCACAAGCGACTATGATCTGGCAATACCCACTGTCAAAGCAAGCGTTCGACGTCCCATCTGCTCAGCCTGTGGCACCATCAAACGGTATTTTTTCAACAAAGTCGCCATCGACCAGCACTTTACGGTTTTGGCAACCGGCCATACCCTGGATGATGAAGTGGCGCGCCTCTTGAGCAATACGCTTCGATGGGATCCCAGTTATTTGGCAACGCAAGGGCCTCTTCTTCCTGCGGAAAATGGTTTTGTCCGCAAGGTCAAACCCCTGTGGCGACTCAGTGAATACGAAACAGCCACCTTTTGCTTTTTACTGGGTATTGAAAATACCCATACCGTGTGCCCGTACAGTCAGGGCGCATCCTTTACCGTCTTAAAGAAACTCCTCAACAATCTTGAGGCCACTATGCCTGGCCGAAAAATCGACTTCTATCAGGGATTTTTGGAGAGGGGCAAACCGCATTTTCGGACAATGGCACCCACCAATGCCAATCTGAGGCCGTGCATCCAGTGCGGATACCCGACCTCAAACGACGATATGTGTGGCGTCTGTCATATGCGCACACTTGTTCGCGCACGAAAAGGCGAGGCGCACAAGGACAAAACGGAAGTGGAAGAGGAAAAAGGTGAATAAAAGGAGTGTTGTGTGAAAATTCTTGTTTTACTTTTGGTACTCTTGTCTCTTCCTACCTTTGGCTATGCACGATCGGCTGTTCCAGATGGAATCAATGACGCAGCAATGGACACAAGTCTTCTTATACCTCCGCCACCTGCCTATGATTCAACACTGATGGCAAACGACCGTGCTCAATACGAACGTGGTTTTACACTCAGAAAAACGCCGCGTGGCGAACAAGCAACCCTTGACGCGAATTTAAAAAAAGCCCATACGCGTTTTTCTGAAGCATTTGGGTATCAAATCAGTCAAGAGACAACACCTGAAATATACGCGCTTTTGCAATACGTTCTTCCGTATGTTGACAAAAAAGCCACAGCGACTGCAAAAAAGAAATATATGCGCGTACGACCTTATGTTCTCTACAACACCAACACGTGTTATCCAGAAGACGAAGAGCATTTGCGCCATACTGGTTCGTATCCCTCTGGTCACAGTGCAACATCGTGGGGTTTTGCGCTTGTTTTGGCTGAGATCAATCCCGCACGGAAGGACGCCATATTGGAACGTGGGTTTGAAATGGGTCAAAGCCGTGTGATTTGCGGTTACCACTGGCAGAGTGATGTGGACGCAGCACGAATCTCGTCAGCTGCGGCCATCGCTTTACTGCACGCGGATCCAGGCTTCCAAGCGCAAATGGAAAAAGCAAAAAAAGAATTTGATACTCTTTCAAATAAAAAGTAAAAAATAAAAAAAACCGTATGAATAAAATCATACGGCTTTTTTGCTCAACATGAGTACCCTAAAATGTTTCGATGGGAATCAATGGGATAGGTAATTCTCTATCCCGAGGGGAAAATATATACCTGTTTCTTCTCTTTGTTGGCCGAAGGCTTACAAAAAGTGGGAACAAGGCAACAACAAGAAACTTGGAAGAGGCTTTCTCAACCTCTCCCAAGTTTTTTGCTGTATACGAAACCGACTAGGCATTGCAAATTTGTAATTCTTCGACCTGCGAAATGGTTGGCGTTTCACTTGCAGAAAGACCACAAAGATCGCGAACAACAAGCATCAACATGTCAAAGGGCAATGTCATGTTGGTTTTGCCATTGTTGATAACGCAATTTGTTCCATTGACAGCAAAACGAAAGGCGTGATGGGATTTTTCCCCACCAACAGAACGGACAATATAATAGATCTGCTCGTTCGTGTCGGTGACATAGAGTTTCTGTTTGGTCAGCTGTTTATGTTCCTCGTCAAACCAGGAGCATTCAGAATAGAGACTCCCCCGAAACGTGAGATCTTCACCATTATCCTGAGGAAGATTCACCGATTCAAATTTTTTTTGCACGGGAAAACTCCGCTGCTAAAGATGAGCCATCGCAGCCTTGGTATGATACGATGACTAAGATCTGCCCTAACCATTGAAATGCCTCCGAGGCATTCCTTTTTGCCAACAACGGCAGGAGAGACTCCCTCCTGTGGTACCCCCGTGTCTGCAAAAAAACCTTGCAATATAAAATTTTGTACTTCTAACAGCGAGATGGACGCTTTTTTCAGCAAAAGAGGGCAAAAGATGGGTATCCCACCTGATACACTCGCCCTGAGTTTATACAAAAATTTATACGACTGCAAGTAAGAAACCATGGGTATAGACAGAAAGTGTAATTCCCCATACTGTCCATATCTATACTAAAAATACTCTTTTATCAAATGCAGTAATTTCTAGACATTATCTAGAGATCGTCTTCTTGCGATTTACGATGTTTTTCCACAAAGCGGGCATAGGCACGGGCAACAGGGGAATGTGGATCCATGGACGCTAAGAATTCTCCCGATAAAGGCTCATGGGGGGGCGGTGGCGGAAGCTCTTGCACAGATTTTGCAAGAGTATGAAGGCCTGTTTTCCCTTGCGTTTGGTCGACAAAGAGCTTGGTAAAAAACGGTCGTCCTAAAAAGGCATTGACATTTTCAAGAATTTCCCTTTGACGCATATAGATTTCCTGCGCTTCCGAAGAATCCGTACAGCCAATCCAAAGGGCTTTTTTCTCATGCCCTAAGGGAATGGCAAATTGCGCAAGCTCCTCTCCCACAATCACAGCCCACGATTCCCACACATACCGAAGGCTGCCTTGGATCTTTTCCCGATCAAGCGACGAGAGAAAGCTGATAAAATCAACCGATTTTTGCGCGGAGGATACCGTTTGGGCGCACGAATTCTCGGCTTTTTTTTCAGCAAGGCGAGCTGTTTTGGAAGAACGTTTTTTGGGGGAGGTTGACGTTTTTTGCGCTCGTGGCATCGGTTTTCCTTGGACGCAGCCTGGTGTTTGACTTCCTTTGGATATTCTCTACACTAACTCATTGGATTGGTACAAAATCACGATAGCCTGTACAGAGACACGCTCGTTTGTCAACACATGGCTAGCGCGTTCTTGTGGCAAATACACTCATTTTTCACAGCAAAGGACTGCTATGACGCAAGCATTGGATCTGACGCTGCCCTATAAAGTCGCAGACATTTCTCTCGCAGCATTTGGAAAAAAAGAAATGCAACTTTCCGAGCGCGAGATGCCCGGCCTTATGGAATGCATTGCAAAATACCAGAATGAAAAACCGTTGGCGCATTGCAGAGTCACCGGTTCCCTGCACATGACCATCCAAACAGCGATGCTGATCAAAACCCTGCACGCCCTTGGGGCAGATATTCGATGGGCATCGTGCAATATTTTTTCAACCCAAGATCACGCTGCGGCAGCTATTGCTGAGGAAAATCTTGCAGCCGTTTTTGCCTGGAAGGGCGAAAGCTTAGAAGAGTATTGGTGGTGCACGGAAATGGCTCTGACATGGCCGGATGGGAAAGGGCCAGATCTTATCGTCGACGACGGCGGCGATGCGACCCTTTTTGTCCATACAGGCTATGCCGTAGAAAACGATCCCAGCCTCCTTGAAAAAAAAGCGGACAATCGCGAATTCCAATGCGTTTTGGACAGACTGAAAAGCCGCTATCAAGAAGATCCCACCCACTGGCACACCATCGTTCCGAGCATTCGCGGCGTCTCTGAGGAAACCACAACCGGCGTGCACAGGCTCTATCAAATGGAAAAAGAGCATCGCCTGCTTTTTCCGGCCATCAATGTCAACGATTCCGTGACAAAATCCAAATTCGACAATCTCTACGGTTGCCGGGAATCTCTGGCTGATGGCATCAAGCGGGCAACCGACATCATGGTTGCTGGCAAAGTGGTGGTTGTGTGCGGCTACGGGGATGTGGGCAAAGGCTGTGCCCAATCCATGCGTGGCTTTGGGGCTCGCGTGCTTGTGACCGAAATCGATCCCATCTGCGCCCTGCAGGCTGCTATGGAAGGCTTTGAGGTGACCACAGTTGAAGACGCCCTTCCCATCGGTGATATCTACGTCACCTGCACGGGCAACTACCATGTGATTATCGGAAGCCATATGGAAGGCATGAAAGACGAAGCCATTGTCTGCAATATCGGCCATTTTGACAGCGAAATCGACATGACCTACCTGGAAAAGACGCCAGGGATCAAGAAAATGACGATCAAGCCACAGGTCGACAAGTGGACGCTCAAATCCGGTCGAAGCATCCTTATTCTGGCCGAAGGCAGGCTCGTCAACCTCGGATGCGCAACAGGGCATCCGAGCTTTGTCATGTCCAACAGTTTCACCAACCAGACCTTGGCGCAAATACGGCTTGCCAATACGCCCCATGAGAAGAAAGTCTACACCCTGCCCAAGGAGCTCGATGAAGAGGTCGCCCGGCTCCATCTTCCACGGCTTGGAGCGAAACTGACCAAACTCACGCAGGAACAGGCAGACTATATCGGGGTTCCCATCAATGGCCCCTACAAACACGACTTCTACCGCTATTAAAGACAAAAAGAGGGGGAAAACCCCTCTTTTTTTATCCTCGAGAGGTGACTTTGATAATTTCGAGATGATCGTTGGGATTGATATGGCGATCCAGGGTCAATAACTTCCCCTCCCGTGCCACAAGGGCGCTTTCTTCCGCCAATCCCAAGGCCTTACAAAGCTGCCACACAGTTTTTACATAGGGGATGGTTGTGGTTGTATCCCCAGGCACCATATGGACAACAATCTCAAGGTTTTTTTGTCCATCCATCATACATTTCCCCACAAAACAAGGCAAAAAAAGATCACTGTTACAACAGCCATGCTGAGCAGTCGGACAAGTTGATTCAGGAAAACCAAACGCACACCTAAGGCCGGCTCAAAAAGCCCGACATAGGAGGGGAGTTGGTGGCGCAAGGCTCGAATGGGGGTTGAGAGCATATTGCCGATCAAGAGGGCACCGATGATATCGGTCGTACTCACACTGCCGAGGGATAAAAGCGAAGCAGAGGCTGACACCGCTGCCCCCAATTCCGCAACCATATGGAGCATGACAATCCCAATAACTTGCGGGGACAGAATGTGGGTGAACACAATGTTGTCCGCAAGAGACGCCTCAATGGCCGCAAACACCCCTTGTACCTGACAAAAGAACAGGGCAATATAGACTGGCACTGTCCAGACAAGCATTCTTGGAAAGCGAATGCAAAGTCGTTTCCAAGCCTGTCTCACTGCATGCACAAAACCAACCGTTTGTTTGGGGACATTGGTCTGTTCATCCTGAACAGCAGGAAGCAGATGTTGTGCCACAACAAAGACAGCAAGAGTGCGAAGCAAGGCTGCAAAAAGGCTGATGGCAACATACAAAACCGCCGCAAAGCCCAAAACCGGGACAAGAAGAAAAAACAGTGTTGGAATATGGACAAGGTAGGCCGGAAAACTCGCAAAAAGGGAGATGCAAACGAGTTCCCGATGTTTGAGCCGTTTTTCGGCATAGGCTTCAGCCAAGATCGCGTTTGAAGCAGAGGGTGAGAGAAAAGCGGTTGCAAAAGCAGCCTGGGAGACCACGCCAAAATGCGCCCTCTTGGCAAAAGGGGCGCTCAATTTCGCAAGATATTGTGTCCAGTGCAATGCTTCGAGGATATTGGCAATAAAAATACCCAGGGAGAGCCCAACAATGAGGCGAATCAAGGGCGTGCAAAGCATCTGCCACAGATCAAGCGATGGCGTCATTGTTTTTGCTCAAATCCCGGGTCAACCGGAAGATCAGATCGACTGGCACAGGTTCTGGCAAGCACATCGCAACGTTCATTGTCGCTATTGCCTGCATGCCCCCGAAGCCAATGAAAGGTGACATGATGCCGCTCAAGAAGCGGCGTTAACGTTCGCCACAAATCCTGATTTTTGACGGGTTGTTTGGAAGAATTCACCCAGTTGTTCCTCACCCACGAAGAAATCCAGTGTTTCTCAATGGCATTACACACATACTGGGAATCTGAATACAAATCAACTTCTGAGGGATCTTCCAAGGTTTTCAACGATTCGATGACACTCAGAATTTCCATACGATTGTTGGTTGTCAAACGATAGCCACCGCTCATTTCAACAGCAGACGAGGCATCTTTGCGAACAATCGCAGCCCACCCTCCTGGCCCTGGATTGCCAAGGCACGATCCATCCGTAAAGATGACAATATGTTTTTTTGTTGGGTCAACGGGATGTTTGGCAGAAGATTCTTTGGCATAGGCAGGATCAATCCCAAAATCTTCCTTTGCTCCTTTTGACAACAAGGCATGCGCCACACTTTGCACCTTCTGCATCGTGGCATCGGTTCCGTCTTGATAGTGTATAGTGATGGTGTAGTTCGTAAAAAGAGAGAATACCTGTTTCCAAAGATCCGTATTTTTCACCGGCGTCTTGCTCTTGCTTATCCAATTGTTGGCAGCCCATTGGAGCAGCCAGCCTTTGCCAATCGTATTGCAGATATAGTCGGAGGATGAATAGATCGTAACGTGAGAACCAGCCTCAAGGTGTTCGAGGGCTTTCAGCACACCGATCAGTTTGACACGGTTGCTCGTTGTCTTTAAAAGCCCTCCACGCAAAATACGTGGTTCAGAAGTATCGGGCGTATGCACCAAAGCAGCCCATGCACCACGACCAGGCGTGCATTGCATCGTCCCATCGACAAAAATGACATACTCTTTCACGACTCGTTAGCACAAAAAGCGGTTTTTGTGCTTCCTCCTTACGCTACCCTTGAGATGGAGACATAGTCTAGATTTTTATACAAAGAAGACTTATAATTTTTTATAAAAATTTTACCATATAATATCTTGCTAAAAGTTGCAGGGTTTTTATCATACTTTGCCATGCTCGGCAAGTAGCTTTCCTTGGTAAAAAATAAAAAGAGAGTATTTTGTATCGCGCAAACGACACGCACCCATTGCGGGAAAAGGTGCTGCTCACAAGGGGGAGGACACAAAAAAAGGCTCCGCAGCAATGCAGAGCCCTCTTTACTCTCTTGGTCGGAGCGAAAGGATTTGAACCTTCGACCCCCTGCTCCCAAAGCAGGTGCGCTACCAAGCTGCGCCACGCTCCGAAAAATTTGTCTCTTCTTTAGCCCTAAAAAATCCCCTTGTCAAGAAGAGGAATTCGTACAAAAAGCAGCATGTACTGTTTGGACAAAGGCAGCAGCTTGAGAGTGATGCAAAAAAAACGTACCATAGTTCGTTTCAAGCTCATTGAGAGGCGATTTCCTGCTTTCCTTCCCTTCAACGACCCTAAGCAACGAGGAATACATGCTTGATAGTATTCGTTCCAATACCCAATCTTTTGGCGTGAAAGTGGCCTTTGGCATCATTATCCTAGTCTTTGTCTTCTGGGGTGTCGGAAGCTTTACCGAAGGCGATATGAGTCGTGTGATGGCGACGGTCAACGGAGAATCCCTGCTTGAACACCAATTCTACCGCCTCTATCATCGCGCCTCTGAACAACTTGCCCAAAAAGGCATAAGTCGTGATCAAATGCGCGCCGAACACCTGGGTCGCCAGATTTTGCAAACCATGATCGCCCATGCTCTTGTCCGCCAAGAGGCGACTCGCCTTGGTCTTAGCATAACACCGCTGGAACTGAGACAAACCATCCAGGAAAATCCGCTCTTTCAAAACGACAAGGGTGAACTCGACGCCGATTCCTATAAGCGGGGTCTTGCCCAAATGAGGCTTTCTGCGGTTGATTTTGAAAACCAGCTCCGCGATGAACTCCTCTACGAAAAAACCTTGGAACTCATTGCCGCTTCGGTGTGGATAGACCCAGAATCTCCCCGCAGACACTACGATTTTCTCTTTGAAAAACGCGTCTTCGACACCATCTTTTTTGATGCAAAGCCGTTTGCCGCCAAAGAAAGCGCCAACGACGAAGAGTGCAAAAGCTATTATGAAAAGCACCAGGCAAACTTTGTTGTTCCCAAAAAAGCCAATGTAACCTCTATCACCATCGACCCTACCAAGCTTGTTTCAGAAAAAAGCATTGCAGAGGAAGAAGTGCGCAAATGGTATGATACGCACCAAAGCAGCTATCGCGTCGATGAAGCTGTTTTCTGCTCCCATATCCTTGTCCCTCTCACGGAAAAGGCGAACGAGGAAGAGAGCAAAAAAGCCCATGCAACAATCGCTGAAATCCAAAAAGCCCTGCAAAAAGGGACATCCTTTGCCAGCCTTGCCGACACCTACAATCCCCAGGGAGCAGCAGAGAAGGGCGGCTCTCTTGGCTGGATTGAGCGTGGCAAAACCGTAGAACCCTTTGAAAAGGCCGCCTTTTCGCAAGCCGTAGGCGTTGTTTCAGAAAAACCCATCCAAACACAATTTGGTTTACACTTGATTCTCGTCCACGAACATCGTGCTCAAGGCATCCGTCCCTACGACGAGGTCAAAGGCGAAATCAGAACGCAGCTTGCTGCTGAAAAGAGTCGGGACAAAACGACCGAAGTCGGCGAAGCCTTGCTCGAAGACAGTCTGCTTGGCAAGGATCTTGCCCAATCCGCCAAAAAACTTGGCTTAGAAGCCAAACAAAGCGGCCTTTTGACCAAGGAAGAGCTTGAAACAACGCTTTCTCTTTCTTCTGAAGACGCTGAGGTGATTCTCTCAGGAACCCCTGTTGATACCCTCTTGCAGGCCAAGGATATGATCCTTGTTGTACGGGTGGATGCCCTGGAAAAAGAAACAGTCAAGCCGTTTGAAGCTGTTCACGAAGAAATACAAACAGCGATACGCAATGAAAAAGGTCTGACAAAAGCCATGGAACAGGCGCAGGCAATGCGCAAAACGCTTTCTGATGGACCGATTGCCGAAGAAAACGTGAAACAACTCGCCATAACAAAGACAGAGCCCGTTGAACGTACATCGCCCATTCCGCCCTTTACCCTGAATGAAGCCCTTCTACGGGAAGCTTTTGAAGCCAAGGATCAGGCATGGCTTCAAAAGGCCTATGCTGTTACCAAGGAGGACGGAACAAAAGGCGCTCTGCTTGTGCATGTCAATTCGATTGTCAAAGCCAATGCCGAAGACTGGGATCGCATTCACACCATTTTAGAGCGTGGTGCGTTACGCGACGCAGCGGAAGGCATTCGTTCAATTTTTCTGCAAGAGCTCTTTAAGAAAGCGACCATCACCAATGTCAACTATGAAAAAACAGACAGATACGACGGTTAGCTCAACCCAACGCACCATCTAACAGTTTTTTCCAGAGGATTTATGTGTGGCATTATCGGCTATACCGGACACCGGCCTGCGCTTCCTGTGGTTCTTGAAGGCCTTCGGCACCTTGAATACCGGGGCTATGACTCAGCGGGCGTTGGATATGTTTTGCAGAAAAAACTCCATCGTGTGCGTGCCAAGGGAAAATTGCACAATCTCGAAGACGCTCTCACCAACCTTGGGGCTGCAATCACTGTGAGCTGTGCCATTGGCCATACCCGATGGGCAACCCACGGCATTCCCGAAGAACGCAACGCCCATCCCCATTTCTCAAACGATGGCACGCTGGCGCTGGTTCACAACGGCATTATTGAAAATTATCAGGAATTGAAGGCAGAGCTTGTTCAAAAAGGCTATGGCTTTGAGTCTGACACCGATACCGAGGTCTTGATCAATCTTATCAGCTTTTGCAGACAGAGTGAGCCATCCCTTCTTGCCGCCTTTGCCAAAGCGCTCTCCCTTGCGCACGGAGCCTACGCTGTCTGCATGCTTGACTGTGAAGCCCCGCAAACTCTCTATGCTGCCCGCATGCAAGCGCCGCTTCTTGTGGGAAAAGGGGTTGGGGAATACTTCATCGCCTCCGATATTCCGGCCTTTCTCGCAAGCACCCGCGATGTGCTCTTTCTCGAAGACGGAGAAATCGTCGTTGCAAGCCCCAATACCTGCTCCCTCTATACGCTCACAGATATTGTCCATCCTCTCAAACGAGAGGTTCAAACCATCCAATGGGGCATTCAGGCGGCGCAAAAAGGCGGCTATCGCCATTTCATGCTCAAGGAAATCTTTGAGCAGCCAACCGTGATTCAAGATTGCTTAAGTGGCCGCATAAAAGCCGACAACCACATCGATTTGCCAGAACTGGCTAGCATGCCGCTTCCCAAGCAAATCCATATCGTTGCTTGCGGCACATCCTACCACGCAGGCCTTTGGGGACAGCATATTCTTGAAAACCTTGCCCACATTCCTGTGACAACGGAAATCGCCTCCGAATTTCGCTACAAAGAGCGTTTTTTGATCCCGCAGGATGATCTTGTGCTTGTCATAAGCCAAAGCGGCGAAACCGCCGATACCTTGGCTGCCTTGCGCACAGCCAAAGAGCATAGCATTCCAACCCTTGCTCTGTGCAATGTGCTTGGCTCTTCGCTCGCCAGAGAAGCTGACCGAGTCTGCTACACCCAGGCAGGGCCTGAAATCAGCGTTGCCTCAACCAAGGCCATGACAAGCCAAATGCTCCTTTTGACCTGTCTGGCGCTCTTTTTTGGCGAAAAGAAAGGGGTCTTGGATCCCTTGCAGCAAAAACACCTCCTTGCGACGTTGAAAACCCTTCCCATCACGCTTGCCAATGAACTGCCCACCATGCATGAAAAAGCCAAATTCCTCGCCAGAAAATACGCGCAGGCAAAAAGCTTTTTCTTTTTAGGGCGTGGACACTGCTTTTCCCTCGCCTTGGAGGGCGCGTTGAAACTGAAGGAACTCTCCTATATCCACGCTGAAGGCTATGCGTGCGGCGAAATGAAACACGGCCCCATAGCCCTGATCGATCCCCATTTCCCAAGCCTTGTCTTAGCGCTTGACGACGCCTTCTATCCCAAGATCACCTCCAATGTCGTTGAGATTCAGTCTCGGCAAGGCCGTGTGATCGCCATAACCAATCCAGGAACCGATATTGCCGTGGATGACCGATGGGAAATTCCGAAAGTGCTTGATCCCCTCTCAGCCTTTTGCGTCTTGCCCTGTCTCCAACTCTTCAGTTATGAAATGGCCGATTACTTGGGAAAAGATGTGGATCAACCGAGGAATTTAGCAAAAAGCGTGACTGTTGAGTAAACACAACAGGGTATCAGACATAGTACATCGAAAGATGCGCTATGAATACTTTCCTTCAAACAGTAATCGCGCTAAATAGAGATAAACAATATACTATTTTTATGATCTGACGGATATTTTTTGTCTCATATATTAGTGTAATAGTAAAACTATATTTGAAATCAAGATTAACTTTTTATAATTTTCAAGAAAATGAGCGCCTTATATCCATAAAGGGATTTGGATATAAGGCGCCTTCGTATAAAAAAAGGCGCCTCGAAAAAAATCGAGACGCCTTTTTTATTGTATTTACAATTATTTTCGAATAATAAGCAATGTTGTCAGGGTATTGCGCAATACGCGTTCGGTACACGAACCCAAGAGCATATCTGTCACACAGTCGCGACCGTCACTGAACATCACAATCACATCGACCTTCTCACGCTCAGCGACTTTCACGATCACATTGGCAGGAACGCCTCTGTCGATAATCTTGGTACAATGCGCATTGGCTTTCTGAATAATGGCTTCATATTCGGCAAAAATGGTTTGTCCGGCTTCATCGGCGTCGTGTTGCAATTGCTGACGATCTTTACCGCCAATCATCTCAGGCACCGGGTCAAGAACATGGAGAAGGATGATCTCTTTGGGAGAAAGATGAAGGGCGGCATCAATAGCCTTCATGGAACGTTCTTTTGTTTTAATGCTTATGGGCAACAGAACTTTATCAAACATCGTCATCCTCCTGATACATGGACTTGGACGTATCGTCAAAACAACAAAAAAGTCGGGCAATGAACAAAGAGACGGGACAATACACCGTTACGGCTAAAGGCCATACTAGAAAAAATTGTACTCGAAACACGACAAGCTAGTCAATGGGCTGCTTCTTCCTTGTCTGCTTCAAAGCAATGGTGTTGCGCTCAACCTGATGCTCAAGTTCTGGAAGCAGATCCTTCAAGGCTTGCCTATCCTCTTTCTGGGCAGCCCGCACAACACAATTGGCAACACGCGAAAGGACACGCAGGCTATACGCATCGCTTTCCCGTTCAATACGAGCCGCAGCATCGGCAACACGCTTATAATTTTGTCCCTCAAGGGCTCTTGTGGCCTCCTCCATCGACCGCGTTAAGCGTTTGGCAAGTTCCAAAAAAGCAGGATTGGGTTCATCCTGTGCTGCCTGTTGGCTTTGCTTGGTTGGCACAGGCCTGGGTTCTCCCACCCATCCATCGTCCAAATCGAGATCAAGATCGCCTCTCTTTTGCTTCTTTGTCTCAACAGGTCTGGGTTCGCCCACCCATCCATCATCCAAATCGAGATCGAGATCGCCTCTCTTTTGCTTCTTTGTCTCAACAGGTCTGGGTTCTCCCACCCATCCATCGTCCAAATTGAAATCGAGATCAGCTGTGTTTTGTTTCTTTGTCTCAACAGGCCTGGGTTCACCCACCCATCCATCGTCCAAAGTAAGATCGAGATCGCGTGTATTTTGCGACGCACCTTTTGCAACGGGTCTTGGTTCCCCAACCGCTGGTTCATCGAAGGAGAGAGAAGTGTGTGGCGTCTTTGGAGGAACGGGTCTGGGTTCGCCAACCGCTGGTTCATCGAAGGAGAGACTGCGATCAAGAGATGAACTTTGCGATGCCTTCTTCGATTGACTGCCCTTTGTGGGTGTTCCCCCTGTTTTGTCTGCTTGCGGCTCAATGCTTACGGCTGTCTCGTTCGTCGATGCTTTTTGCGGCGCAATAGAAACAGGGTTGGGATGGACTTCTTGAGCGAGCAGAGGCGACTTTTGGACAGTATGGTGAGAGTGCACTTGGGCTTCGTCTTCAGCCGATTCCGTTAGATACTTTGTCAATAAATCCTCATCGCCAAGTTCTTCCTTAATTTTTTGAATTCGATTGGAGGCGGCATTGTGGGCGTGATGCGCCATGACCGATGGGGTGGGTTGAATTTGTTCAGCGTTTTTTGGCTCGACGCCTTTTGCTTCCACCTGTTTGGAAATATCTTTCATCGAGGAAAGAGAATTCAACACGCGGGCGATATCGATGAGTTCATCGATATCCTTGGGAACGCCGCCCTGTTCTTTACCAAAAAGATCCGGGATCGGCTCAAGCGGCGTTGCTTGACAGACAGATTGGCTTTGGACAACAGCATCGTAGGCAGTCAGCAATTCGGCAACCGTATTCCGCAAGGCTTCCTCGTCAATGGGTTCCACCAAGGCATGGGTAAAGCCGGCTTTTCCCAACTCACTCCAGTGTTCATCGGTGCGTGTAATAGCCAAGATCTTGCAAAACGGCAGCCCTCCTGTTTTAGCCTGCTTCAGCATGCTTCGAATGAGAAGCGTGGCCTTCGGCGTTGCCAAGGTATCGTGAATAACAACCAGGATGGCTGGATTGATCGCATGGATTTCCTGGGCTTTTGTAACAGAGTCGGCTTCGGCAAAACGGCACGGCATCCCACTAAGCATTGCCTTGATCTCCCGACGTGCAGAAGAGTTCTTTGAACAAAGCAAGATCAAGGGTTGGGGATTGAGAGCCAAAGACTCTTTCTCATCAACCAAGGTAAGATGGAGTGCCAAAGAGATCGTTGTTCCTTGGGCATCGCTCAACAGCGTCAAGGCGCCGTGTAAATCGCTCGCCAGCGTCCAAGCATTGGCAACAGCCAGACCAGATCGAATCCCTGTCGATTCTGGATCGCCGGTATCCGTGATGGTGAATAACAAATGCCCAGGATCGGCACTTTTGGGATAGTGGCGCACCGTAAAATGCACGGAGCCGCGTTTTGTCACAGAAACCGCGCTTTCGACCAATTGCAATAAGACCGAATGCAATCGTTTGGCATTGCCCTGATAGAGAACCGGAAGCTCAGGCGGCATATACCAGGCCAGGGCTATTCCCGTATCTTGGGATTCCTGGACAGCACACGAATACATCGATCGCATCAAATACTGCAGGTCGATGCGTTCAACTGCCTCGTCGCTCTCGTCTTTCCCGTATTGGGTTCCGCACAAGGCGTCTGAAATCCGTTCAGCCTGTTCCCGCAACGCCACAATCTGGGCGTGGAGGGTTTTTGAAACAGAGCGCTCTTCCAGGCTCCGGAACGCGGCAAGAATGCTCGACATGGCATCGTTGCCAGAGTCCGTTTTCAGCACAAGCCCCTCTTGAGCCTTTGTATCCGCTTTCTTGCTCTTTGCTTTTGGCTTGGGAGCAGAGGTGGGCGGATCCATGGATAAAAGATCCAAATCGGCATTGGGCGCCACAGGCTCATTTGTTTCAGCGGGTCTTGCTTCCTCCAAAGGCGGATTGGGAGAAGACACAAGCAAAAGAGCGCTCAACACAACACCGCAGAGGGGGAATGCCGAGAGAAAATCAGCAGGCAGGCCGCTCAAAAGGCCTAAAATACCCGCTGCGGTAAAAAGCGGCGGGAAAAAGCACATCAACAGAAAACGCTGGGAACCAGGAAGGCCGATAAAAAGAGCCCACAGCGCTGTTGGAATGAAAAAAATCGTCCCCAAGGGCCACAATTCCAAAAAACGCGCTGTCTGACTGTAGCCTGGAACCAAGGGAAAGAGGGCGACAGCTGCGCCAATCAAGGTCAAGAGAATAAGCTGCGCATCCACTATGCGCGAAAGCGTGCGCGAACGCATAATATGCCGCGCAACATGGGGCAAGAGCATCAAGGTCACGCCAGGGGTTATCGTGCTTGCGAACTGGCTGAAGCCAATATGACCCCGTTCAATCGTTGGCAATCCCAGGTAGCCGGCTGCCAAGGCGCTCCCCACATAGAAGACTGTCCAAATACGCCATTGCCCACGCTCTGAAAAACACCGCAGCAAACACAAGAGCGTGATAATTGCAAGCACAAGCACCGCAGCCGGATGCGCCAAGGCGCCCCAATTGTTGGCGGCATTGTGGGGGGTGCGGAGCATAGGGGCAAACCAAAGCCCAGGAGGACCTGCCAGGCGGATATAACAGGTTTTTGGCTCGCTGCCCGCTTCCGGCAAATTGAGGATGTGGCGATCTGTCACTGTTATGCTCCGCCACCGCTGCATCCCGGCTGAAGATGGCTGCTCAGAAACATAGAAGGTTGGATCCCCTGGCAGACTTTCGCCCAGAGACAGAAGCCATTCCACCGCCTTCGCTCCTTCAGGTAAGGGCGCTATCGTGAAACGAAGCCAGTAGGTGCCGGCGTTGAGCTCCAAATCGAGGGGGCGCAACGGAAGAAATTTGAGGCTCTTTTCCTGAACAGCAATGGCATCAATATCAAGACTTCCTTTTTCATCCAAGACGTATTCAAGATAGGGAAGAAATGAGATGCTCTCTCCCCGAAGATCGGAGGGGAAAATGGGGACAGCCCCAACAGTTTTTGCTATCCCCACACAAAGAAGGAGAGCAAAAACAAGCAGCACGGTTCGGAGTGTTCGGATGACGTGAGGGAAGGGCATTGTGGTCAGCATGGGTGAACAATCCTTCAAAAAAACCGCAGAGAGCCTCTATGTACTCCCTGGCGGTACAGCGAAAAAACCACGACAAAAAGAAAAGGCTCTTACGGTTTTGTTGTTTTCAGACGCTCAACCAGGCTTTGGAGCAATTCTCCATTCCCCAAGGTCGTTTTTGGATTCAAACGCAAGACCTCGTCCCACATCGCAAGCGCCGGCTCAACCTGGGAGAGATCATAGTAGAAAACAATGCCGGCATTCATCCGCGACTGGATGTGGTTTGGGTCGAGATTTTTTGCTTCTTGAAAGAGTTGAAGGGCGCGATCGTATTGTTTGGTTCTGCGATACATGATCCCCAAATCCGTCAACACATCGGCATTCTTCGCTCCCAAGGAAAGAGCCATCTCGTAGGCAGCTATGGCATCCTTTGGCCGATCGTCATCAAAAAAGAGATTCCCCAATTCAACCCATAGGGCAGCGTTTTTCGCATCCTTGGCCAATTGCTCGCTGATAGCAGCAATACGGGGATTTTCCGGACTTTTGGCTGCTTTCGAAACAGCTTGTTGGGGTTTTTGCACAGATGTCGGTCGGTCACTCAGCATAGATCCTACGACCACACCGAAAACAAAGGTGAGGATCATACCAATGATAGCGTAACTTTTCTTAAGCATAGATATATCCAAAAAAGAGTTATTTTTTTATTTTATTCAATTCTTCCTGAAACATTTTTTTCATATCATCATCCATTAGAGTCTTTTCTACGCCATATTGCAAATGATAGAGACCCTTCTCTTTGTCTTTCATAAAATAGAGATATAAAACAGCGAGACTGAAACGCGCCTTGGGATCATCGTGTATGGCAAGCGCTTTTTCAAGATAGGTAGCTGCTTCAGGAAAACGCTGTTTTTGGTGTTCGATGATTCCAAGAAAAAAGGCACTGGTAAAATTGTTTGTATCTTTCTCATACGCCTTTTTGGCAAAATTTTCCGCAGCATCCCATTGTTCGGCGTTCATAAGGGCTTCGGTGAGCTTGTGCAGGAGCGCAAGATCGTTGGGATTTTGGCTTGCCATCTGCATCAAAGCGCCGATGGAATCCATGACAGGCATTGGCATCGCTTTTGGCATGGCAGCATCTTGTTGAACCACCGTATTGTGGATCACCAAGGAGGGATGGCGGATTCTCTCAAGAACCATGACACCAACCATCCATACGAGGAACAGTCCCACCACAAGCAAAACAACACGTTGCCTGGTGTCAATCGCCAACGTTGCCATTTTTGCGCTCCAAACGTTTTATAAAACGCTCAAGGTGTTTTTGGCGACTTGCCAAAAAAAGGGAATAGCCGGCAAAACCAATCCACACAATACAGTTTGCCGCAAAAAGATAGGTGATAGGTTCCACAACACCCTCACGAGTTAGAGCAAATCGTCCAATCTGGTTGAGATCTTCAGTTGCTGATACCGCAAACGAATCAGGCCAGCGCAAAAAAGACCAACACACACAATACAAGCGAGAACCGTTCCGAGCATTTCAAAGGCCAAGCCAGCGCCACTTTGCGTAAAGACAGCAGGGTGGATAGAACGCCAAATGCGCGAGGAAACAAAAACCAAAGGGACATCCAAAAAGGCGATAATCCCTGTTACCGCACACAAAAGGGCTCTCCGAGCAAAAGCGAGGTCGAGCCTATGCAGCAAAAGCCAGCCGGCGTAGATAAAACATAAAACAAGCGCTGTCGTAAGCCGTGGATCCCAGGTCCACCACACCCCCCATGCCGCTTTGCCCCAAATCATGCCCGTACCAACCGTCAGTACGGCCAACAGTTCGCCGACTTCGCCGCAGGCCAGGGCAAAGGCGGCCACACGGGGTTCACGCTTCCACAGATACCGTATGGACGCAAGAAAAACCAGAAAAAAGGCAAAGAGCCCCCACCATGCCAAGGGAAGATGGCAATAAAAAATCTTTTGGGAGAGACCCATGGTGGCTTCGAGGGGCGCATAGCAAAAGATCAGCCATTGGCAGAGGGCGACACCCAAGGCGCCCATTCCTAAAAGAAAACTCGTCATGCGTCCTCACCGGTATAGATAAACGGAAATAAAAAACACGAAACAGCAAAAAAAATCGCATCGTAGGCAAGGGTGAGAAAAAGCCAGGTGCTGGGATCAGATTCTCCACCGCCCAGGGTCTCTGTGTGAATGCCGATGCCCGCCAAAAGAATCGGGCTAATCAACGGAAAGAGCAAAATACTGACCAAGGATTCCCGAGACACTTGACCTTGGGCAAGAGCGCCGAGTAACGATCCAAGAGAACACGTTCCCAGATCGACAAAGACAATGCCCAACAGTCCCACGCCCAGGGAACCCGACGGGCTTTGTCCCAAAAAAATACACAATGCCGGCAGAAAAAACAGCTGGGCAAAGAGCAGAAGAATCAAGATGCAGAGGGTTTTGGCAAGCCAGATCGCGAGAGCGGGCACAGGGAGCAAAACAAGCGCCACGCGTGCCTGATTCTGCTCTTCAAGGGCATAGATTTGGTTGAAAAGCAGAACCTGGCAAAAAAGCGAGCTGATCCAAAAAATTGTGGCTGCACTCTGGGGAGAGAGTTGCTCCCCAACCCCCTGGGCAAGGCTGAAGATAAAAATAACCAAAAGTCCCAAAAGGACTCCCTGAACAAGGGCGCTGCCCCTGGAAACCAAGAGTCGCAGGTCTTTCGAGCAAATCGCAAGGCTTACAGACCACATGCCATACCCTCTTCACGGATACTCCCCCCCCCAAGATGCCAGACCGTATCGGCAAGGCAACGATCCTGGTCGTTGTGGGAGATCATAAGAATACTCGCTCCTTGGGAACGAAGGCTACGCAATTCTTCCTGAAGATGCTGGCGTGAGGCAAAATCCAAGCCAGTTTGCGGCTCATCCAGCAGCAAGAGATCGGGCTTTTGCAGCAAGGCTCGTGCAAGATTTAAGCGCTGGCACATGCCCCGGGAAAAATGCTTGGCCTGCATGTCGCAAAAATCCTCCAGCCCCACACGAGCGAGTCCATCGAGCAGAGCATCTTCGGACAATGAGAGTCCATAGCAGGCATTCCAAAACTGGAGGTTCTCCAAGGCTGTGAGATTGGGATAGAGAAAGGTTGCGTGCGCAACATAGGCGATGCGTGTGCTGTCATCAATGCCGGTAATTGTCCCGGCATTGGGTGGCAATAAGCCGGCAAAGACCTTCATCAAGGTGGATTTTCCCGATCCATTGGCGCCGGTCAAAAGCGCAAGGCTTCCCTGCGGAAGGGAGACGGAAATGTCCTTCAACACCACACGCCTCCCAAAGGCCTTGTGGATATGACTAAGCGTGTACACCCTGGCTCTCCTCAGCCTGTTGATCCTTCTTGGGGCGTGAAAAACAGCCCAGAAGCGGAAGCAAACTCATGCAAAATGCGCCAAACCAGAGCCAGTTGACCAGGGGCTTGACGCTGAAACGCACAAGGACTTTTTTGTCCGCCGTGAGTCCCAGCAAGGAAACATAGAGCTCATTGCCCAGGGAAAACAGGGTATCGACCTCAGAAAACTGCATATCCCCGAATTTCTGATAGATTCGGCGTTCTGGCACAAGCGTGCCAATGACCGTATCGCCTTGTTCCACGGAAATCGTCGCCAAAAGCGCGGCATAGCCAGCCCCGTCCTCTTGGCGGATATTGTCGAGGGTGAGGGAATAGCCCCCGATATCAGCTGTTTCGCCGGAAACAAAGAGAATATCTTTTTCAAGGCTGTAGGCACTGGAAAAGGCAATGCCCAAGGCACAAAAAGCCAGGCCAAGATGGGCACCGACAAAGGGAAAGTGGCGATAGCTTTTGGTGCGAATAAGGCGAATGCCACGGATCAGGAGCCCAAGCCAAATGGTTCCAACCGAAGCCGTTGCAAGAAGAGCAAGGGGATGTTGATAGCCTGCCCACCATAAAAGCGCTGCACTACAGAGGAAAACCCCCACAAAAAGGCAGACAAAGCGTTTTTGTCCTTTGGCAAACGACGCCGTGAGCAGGGGGCAAAAGGCCATACCCAAAAGGAGCAGGGTAGCCAATGGCAGGCAAACGCGGTTGTAGAACGAGGCATCAAGACCACCACGGGTTTTTGCGAAAAAGGCGGTGAGAACCGGCCACATGGTTGCGAGGGTAATGATGCATCCCAGGGCAATCAAAAACCAGGACGTGTAGGAAAGAACAGCCTCAAGCGAGAACGGATTGGTGATGGGTTTGCCAACCCGCTTGGAGGTGAGCGCAACGCCCACAGTGAGAAGCAGACAAACAACAATGGCTGTGAGCAAGGGGGTTCCAACTGTTCCCTGACCAAAGGCATGGACAGAATCGATGACCCCGCTTCGAACCAGATACGTTGCAAAGAGCGTTGCAATACTTGTGAGGCAGACGAGGAAAAGATTAAAACGCGGAAATTGGCCGGTTCGACGTTCGATAGAAAGCGTATGCAAAAGAGCGGTGGCAAAAAGCCAGGGAACCAGCGAGGAATTTTCCACAGGATCCCACGCCCAATAGCCGCCCCAGCCCAATTCCATATAGGCCCACCATGCCCCAAGCATGATACCTGCGGTTAAAAACATCCAGGAAAGCAAAAGATGCAGTCTTGTTACGGAAAACCACGCTACAGGCTCTTCGTTGGCAAGATGGGTGGCAAGCGCAAGACAGCTCGGGACAAAAAAGCCAGCATAGCCAATAAAGAGCAGCGGCGGATGGATGATCATGCCGGGATTTTGCAACAGGGGATTGAGCCCATTGCCATCCAGAGGAACCGGCGTCTGCATGAGAAAGGGATTGGAATAGGCCGAGAGCATGAGGGTAAAGAAAACCATGAGGCCGTGCTGGAAGAGCCAAAACCACAAGCGCGTACACGCACCCAAGCTGGCATAGGCTTTATAGCGGGCAAAGAGCGTGGCCGACACACTGAGCACAAGAGCCCAAAAGAGCATGGAACCGGGTTGACCAGCCCAAAAAGCGGTTAAGCGGTAAAAAAGGGACAGAAAGCGGTCAGTGTAGTTGGCTGCATACTGCAGGGAATAATCCTGCCAAAAAAGGCCGTGCAAAAGGGCGGCTGCAGCCAAAAAAAGGCAGAGGCTTGTGCCATAATGGGCTTTTTCGACAAAGGCATTGTCTGTAGAGCGACCATTCCACAGGGCAACAAGGGCTGCAAGGGCAGCTGCAGCCGACAGCAGCATCGCCATAACAATGGCTAAAAAACCAAAATAGTACATAGAATAACCATTATTTTATAAATTTTTTCTATTTTCTTTTTGGTATTTTGATGGACATTTTGTCATAAGCGTTTTAGCTAAGAAATATTCTGACTTCATTCCACCTTCTACAATAACCTCTGCCCCTGCTTTAAAAGCATCAGGTATAATTCCTTGATAATGAACAGGTACTTTTATTTTGATGTCATCTTTATCTTCTAAGAGAAACGATATCTTCAGAGTATTTTCATCGCGTTGAAGATTTTTTTCAGCAACAGTACCAAAAAGTCGGATTTGCTGTAATTTTTCTTGGGGCATGGCCAAGGCTTCTGAAACATTTAAAAAATAAACACTACTTGTTGTTAAACCTGAATATATAAGCCATGATACTCCACCAAGAAAAATAAGCAACAAAACAATATAAAATTTAGAATGAGCTTTTTGTCTAACCATATATATTATAGCACTTAAAAATAAGTGCTACCTCCTCGTTAAAAGTAAATAGACATTATTTTTTATTTTTACTCTTGCTTTTATTCCTGTTTTTACTACGCGATTTACTTTTTTGACGAGCAAGAGCACGCATGTCGGCAACTTTGTCGCTCTCATCGACAATTTCGCTGCCAAGCATCTCTTCTAAAACATCTTCAAGCGAGACCACCCCAGAAAGACCGCCGTATTCATCTAAAACCGCAAAAAGATGCACATGGGCATTCAGCATCTGCTGCAAGACAACGTCCAAGGTCTGGCTTTCCTGCACAAAATAGATAGGTCGCATGATTTCAGTGATGGGGAGCGCGCCTTTTTGTTCGTTGATGCAATAGGCGATTTCGCGTCGCTCAACCAGGCCGACCACATCTTCGTTGTCTTGGCCAAAAACCGGAATTCTGCTGAATTGCCAGATCTGGGGCTCCTTGTAGGCATCGCTGACCGACATGGTTGATGGCAGGGAAAAAACAACGGTTCGGGGCGTCATGATTTCATGCACATGCTTGTGATCCAAGGCCAAGACATTGCGGACACAATTTTCTTCATATTCCTTAATATGCCCGCCTTTGCGCGATAAACCCGCCGCAGCGCAAATATCGTCTTCAGAGATTTGCGGCATCTGACTGGAATTGCGGGTACAAAAACCGGTCAGCTTCTCAAGAACAAAGATGACCGGAGCAAGAATTTTGATGACAATGAAAAGCGGGTAGGCCAGGGTCTTTGCAATGGGGGCAGAAAAAAGAACACCCAGCGTCTTGGGAATGATTTCCCCAAGAGCCAGGATGAGAAGGGTGAAAAAGGCGGCAAAAAATCCCATATATATATCGCCAAACACGGCGCTAAAGGCACCCCCGGCTATTGTGGCTCCCGCTGTGTTGGCAATGGTATTGACCGTGAGAATGGCTGCTATGGGTTTGTCGATATTGGTACGCATCTCATAGAGCAACTGACCGGTCTTATCCCCTTTCTTACGCAACAATTCAATGGTTGACCAGGGCAGTGCGTAGAGGGCTGCTTCTAACAAGGAACAGGTAAAGGAAAAGAGAACTGCCAGACAAACCGCGACAAGAAGAGTCACCATAACCGAAATCTCTGGGGGTAAAAAAAAAGAGTAAGAGTGTTTAGAATAAGCGCGAAAGATTTTGAATGCAACTCTCAAAGAGGGCTTTCTTGAGCCTGGGATTTTCGGGCACAAAAGGGACGGAAGAGAGGCGTCAAAAAAAGAAAAAAAATGCTTGACAAAGGGGTCAAGCCTTGGTAAGTACTTTCTATCGGACGCGGGGTAGAGCAGCTCGGTAGCTCGTCGGGCTCATAACCCGGAGGTCGTAGGTTCAAATCCTGCCCCCGCAACCAAGAAATTTTTTGGACGCTTTGAAAGCGTCCTTTTTTTTTACAAGGCACTTCCGAAAGAAAGTGCCTTTTTTGTGCGCTTGGCATGCGTTTATTCCAATGGGTGTAAGTCCCTAGTCCGGCTAATTCAGGGCAAGGACAAAGCGAAAGGCAAGGTTTGCATCGCGAGGTGCAGGCGAGAGGAAGCCCTTAGCAGTCTCTTGAACCC
>JAFSVD010000034.1 GCA_017450275.1 Desulfovibrio sp.
TAAACGTCAAAATTCATAAATTGGTGAACGCTATGTCTCCATAAAATTGCAGTCCATATTATTTTTATCGGCTTTTTTATAAAAAAATCCAAAAAATTGGTGTTTCTGAGCGACTTGCCATATTATCTCACGGATTCAGGTCATAGCTTTTTAATACATCTAAATATTTATCTAAATCCGTTAATGTGCACTTAAATCGAGAATCTGTTTTGTTAATATACTTAAAAGACCAACTTATAAAATTTGACATTGTATACTCTTAAAATAATTTTTTATAATATTTTTTGTAATTATTTGCTCTGCGTCAGTTACTATCAAAGGAGCTTCATTGTGTGTCATCTCAATTAGCTCTTCTGCAGAGTAATCGCCATACACCTGTAATATTTTAGAGAAAAAGGCAACATTTTCATCTGTAATATTATCATAATTAGCATTTGGAATATCAAGTGGTACTATTTTATCACTAAAATGCATACTTTCTTGTAAATCTTTTATTACAGATCCATTTTTCCATTTATAAAAATCTTCATCAAATAATGGCGTATCATATTTTGCTAAATACCAACCCTGTGTATAATACATAAGTTTATGAAGCTTTACTTTTGTTAAACTCCAAAAATTCAAAACATAATATTGAGCAACATCATAGCAATTAGGCATACAATCTCCGTATACAATTATTATTTTTTAGATTTTTGTTCCCCAGCTCATCTATCTGTAATAAGGAAACTTTTTCGATGCGTTTGTGAGCGTCTTTGGTATATTCAGCGGCGAGTGGTGTTTGAGAACGCACGAGTGGTCGTCAATCACCCCGACCGGAGCTTGCAGTTCATCCACGAAGTCCGAACATATGCCGTAGCATCCCCCTCTGCAGTCGTTCCTAAGAATGCAACGGTACAGTGCGCCTATGATCGATTACCGGATTCCGTTTTTTTATTCCGCCAGGATAGCGGCAGAAAGAGGCTCTTTCCCCTTACGCTTCCCGAAACGGGGATTTGCGTTACCAGTATCTACAAGGTTTTCCAACACGAAAAACGTTTCTGAGTCATATGTTTCGTGAAAGTTTCGATCTGATGGTTCTTTCTGCCAGAAAGTGCTGAGCGAACACAGCTCTCTCATACCCGGTAACTCAGGGTTAAGGCAAAACCCGCCTCATTTCGGAGCTAGGCCAACCGAATTGACATTTGTGAAGAAAGGCTTTGCAGTTCTTATATGTTTTGTTGCCACATCACAAGTCCATCCATAAGAGTTGAATGAAGCCATTCTTTAAATGAAAAAGATATCTTTTTTTCGTTATCATTGACTGTAAAAATATATGGTTTTTCAGATAAAGAGTATGGCCCATCAATAGACACGTAATCTTCTGTTTTCTCCATATATTCTAGAAATATTGCTGCTGACATAACACCAGAAAAATTTCTTGATACAGAATGTAATGAAAATACAATAGAACAATCACGATTACTTCTTAATTTAAGCCTAATCCACTTATGGTACAGCTCTAGGTTGGCATAATAGCCACAATTGTTAGCAATTTTATAAATTTGTTCCCTAAACCAATATTTAGAATTTTCTGAGGATTCCTGAACAGAAAAATGATAGTATTTGTTATTTATTTCATTGTTTAATTTTTCAGAAATTTTACCAAACTTCTCTTTAGCTATTGCAATAAACCTATCTGCAAATGATATGATATTTTTACTATTCAAATGAATATTTTTTGATTTTTCATCGATTGCTTTTTTGATCGCAGAAAGTACATTTTTTGTTGTTCTTTGATTGTCTATAATATCTTCACTAACACTAATTGCTTGTATAAATGTATTTTTAGCAATATCTGAAAAAAAAGATACTAAAGGTCTAAGATCTCCGCAATCAGCTTTTTCTAATTTTTCGATGTATATCTTTCTGTTTTCATTTGTGATAATTAGTGGAAAAAATCCTTTTTGAATAAAAACTACTGTTGCTAAGGCTCTAGCCACTCTGCCGTTTCCATTCTGGAAAGGATGAATTTGTGTAAAACGATGATGTAACCATGCAGCTTCAACCTCGGGAGCCACATCAGTATGTTCTCCATGCCATCGGATTAATGTATCCATCTCGTCTTGGACATAAATTGGGGGGCAATACTCATGTATGAGACCGTCTGGCCTAGTTGGATTGTTTGGATGCGTTTTCCATTTTCCCTTCTCTAACGGAACTTGAATATGATTTCCAAGAGTATCTATTGCTTCGGTAACATTCTGACTTTTTGTTAATGCAGCGTGTATCTCTTTTATAAATGAATTCGTTAATAATGTTTTGATATTTACATAGTCAAATAGAGATTCAATAACAAATTGCTGATCTTTTATAAGTGATTTAACATAATTAGGTAGCTTGTTTGTAGCATTGTGTGGGATATCTATTGAATCTATTCCAAATTTAATCATTGTGTATGCTATACTTTTATCAATCTCATAAAGATTTTCCAGCAATCCTGTCTCAATAGCCCATTGGCGTTGAAGTTTTTTGTTGAATAAATCAATTGATTTTTTGTCTAATCTATTCTTTTGTTCTTTCCATAATATAGAAAGATTTTTAAGTGTTTCATTTTCCATATCCTTCCAATTAGACGGAAGATCTTCTATTTGTTTATATCTTAATCTGTTCATAACAATATAAAATATTGTTTGTTAGACTATTTTGGATAGAGATAATCATTATAGTGTTTTTATTTGTCATTTTTAATGAGGATTTTCCCCCACTTGAGGTCGAGGGCAGATGAAGTCCCCTGGCGGCTGTAAGACCTCTGTTAGGCCTTGATTTGCTGTCAGTCGGCCTGTGTGCCTCGCAAAGTCTGGACGACCTCAGGAGGTCTGTGCATCTGATTTGATATCAAAAAAACCGCATGGATAGCGGCTTTTTTGATGTCCAAGGGGGAGTTGGACACAAAAAAAGCCCTCAAAAGAGGGCTTAATTTTGGCTCCCCGAGACGGACTTGAACCGCCAACCTAGTGATTAACAGTCACCCGCTCTGCCGATTGAGCTATCGGGGAATAAAAAAGGGGAAAAGGTGGTTGTGCAAATCAAAAGGGTTTCCGCATGCGAAAACCCTTGAATTTTTTGGCTCCCCGAGACGGACTTGAACCGCCAACCTAGTGATTAACAGTCACCCGCTCTGCCGATTGAGCTATCGGGGATCAATGTGTTTCGTTGCATTCGATAAAAGCCTTGTACCCTCGCTTTGTGTCTTTGTCAAGCAGTTTTTACAAGGCGCTGCAGTTTTTTGTGATAGCGATCCGCCTCACTGTAGATGCAGCCGCAATAGGGTTGCCGATAGAGTCCCATGGCTTTGCTCATGTCAATGCCTGCCTGCCAATCTTTTCGGAAATCCCGATAGAGAAAGGAGATACCAGCCTTGGCTGCTTGTGCTGCCCCCTCTTGGGCGATGAAATCGTGGGGCTGGTAGATGGAGTAGAGCAGGCTTGAACTGACAGCGGTAAAGCCGTTTTGGACTGCATAGAGAACAGCAGCCTCTATTCGTGAGCCGCAGCAGAAGTGGCAACGCTTGGGTGGGGTGTCGATTGGGTGAACCGACCGAAGCCATGCTGTGATATCCCAGGTCTCATCGGCAAAGCGTATGGGGACACCGAGGTTTTCACAAGCAAGGATCACTGCCTCGCGTCTGCGCAGGTATTCCGAGAGCGGGTGGATGTTGGGGTTCATAAACCAGGCTGTCACTGCATACCCCTCATCCAGAAAGCGGGTGATGGGCATGCAGGCACAGGGTCCGCAGCAAACATGGAGAAGCAATGACTGAGTAGACATATTTAGGGATGCAGGGAACGGTGTATGGTGATTTCGATGGTTTTTCCGAACATACGCTCCAATTCCTGAAGCATTTCCCGCTTGTGGTTCAGTAAATACATCCCCAATTCCGGGCTGGTCTCATAGACGCAGTGGGGGGAGCGCGTAAGGCGCATCTGACGCTGGATTTCGCTCGCAACCTGGAGGGATTGCCATTCGAGATTGCGGCGCTGCCCAGTTCCTGCGCAGTAGGGGCAGGGTTCCTGGGTGATGGAGAGCGCGGAAAAGCCCGTGCGTTGTCTGACCAGTTCGAGCAGGCCAAAGGAGCTCATATGCTCGACGTCGTAGCGGGCACGGTCGGCTTTCATGGCCATGCGCAGATGCCGTTCAACGTCTTCCACATGTTTGCGCTCCCGCATCTCGATGAAATCGATGACAACCTGGCCGCCCACATCCCTCAGCCGCAATTGCCTGGCAATGCTCTCAGCCGCCTCCATATTGGTCTTGTAGGCCATGGTCTCGAAATTGCCCTTACAGGAGATTTTCCCCGAGTTCACATCGATGGCCATCAACGCTTCGGTCTGGTCAAAGACAAGCCGGCCACCGGAGGGCAGAAAGACCTCGCGGGCATAGACCTGTTCGATCTGGCGTCTGAGATTGAAACGATCCCACAGGCTTTGGCGTTTATCCGTAAAGAGATGGACAAGGTCTTTTTTATGGGGGAAGAGCAGGCTCACCATGTCGCGAACCGTTTCAGCCACTTCCTCGTCGTCGACCCAGATTTCAGCCACATCTTCGGTGAGATAGTCCCGAACAGCCCGTTCAATGAGGTTGGGCTCGGTGTAGATGAGGGCAGGAGCTGTCACTTCCGTGGCGCGTTTGCGGATATCCCGCCATATGCGCTTCAAATACTGCAGATCGTTTTTGAGGGTGAGCTTGGTGGTGCCTTCGCTCACGGTGCGCACAATGACCCCAATGCCCTCGCCGGGATCGATCCCGGCAATCAATTCCTTCAGCCTGGCTCGCTCGGCCTCGTCCACCACCTTGCGGGAGACGCCGATCTGTTCCTGGCCAGGGGTGAGCACGAGAAAACGCCCTGCCAACGAAAGCCAGGTCGTGAGAAAGGAGCCTTTGTTGCCGGTAGGTTCTTTCACCACCTGCACCAGCACCTCTTGGCCTGGTTTGATGACTTTTTGGATAGGCGGAAATTTGTTGCCCTTGGTGGGTTCGTGGTGGGCAAGCCAATATTCACTGTGAATTTCATCAATCTGGAGAAAACCGTTTTTCGCGGTTCCGTAATTGACAAAGGCTGCCTGGAGATTGGTATCGATATTCTGGATAATGCCTTTGTAGATATTCCCTTTGAGTTTTTTCTGGTGCTGCATGTCCAGGTAGTATTCGCAGAGCTTTCCTTCCTGAGACAGCGCCACTTCAATGCGTTCCCCAGCCAAGACGCTGAAAAACATTTTTCGATTGGCCTTGCGCGGCGCAGGCTGAGGCTGAGGTTGTGGTTGTGGGGGCGCAACTTGTGGTTGTTGCTGTTCCCGAATGAGTTCTCTGCGTTTGGGCTTGTGGGGCTGGTAGAACGAATCCGCATCGTCTTCGAGGAGGTCGAATTCCTCGACATCAAAATACTCGGCATCGATTCTTTCACTCGCTCCACCCAGATTGCGCATATCCTCTTCGGAATGCGACTCGACATCAGGTTCTTCCTGCGCCTCAAAACGCGCCTCGTTTTCGGCTTCTTCGTTGCCATCCAAACGGTCTTCCTGCACCCGGTTGCGTGTCTTGTGGGGGCGTTTCGGATGGCGTTTGGGTGCCTCTGGGGTGATATCGAGTATCTCTTCAGGCTCTTGATTGCGCTCAAGTGCTTCCGGTGCCGCTTGAGGAGGTGTTTGCTCGTGAACCGGTGTGTCTTCGAGCGAGGTGAGTTCGTTGGCAGGATAATAGAGGGCGGAGAAGTTTTCACCCTGCATGACTTTGGTTGAGGGCGCAAGCAATTCGAGCGGGAGGTGTGTCCGGGCATCCTCCGCTACTGTCTCCTTTTGACTGGGCTCAGGCACAATGGGTTGGGGTGTAGGGACATCATGAGGCTCTGGGCTTTCTTTGGTCTCGGTCTTGTCGGCAAAGGGCACCCATGGTGTGGCTTCTGTCTTGTTTTCCTCATAGCCATTGAGCTCTTCGAACGCGACATCCCCTTCTTCTTCCAGGGGCACATCGTCGTTGGCTAAGGCAGGATCTTCGAACGCATTGGATCCAGCGTTTTGGAAGAAATCATCAAAGCCCTCAAAGGCATCCTCGTTGTGCTCTTCAAAGGCGCTTGGTTGTGGCTGGGCGTCTTCGGCGATGGTTGTGTGGGATGGCTCTTGGAACAGCTCAGACGGTGCTTTTTCAGCGCTCTCTGTGGCAGACTCACGGTTTTCCTGGGGGATGTCGGATTCTGATTGCTGCGCTCTGCTTTGCTTGTGGGGTGTTGGTTGTTCTGTTTTTGTTTCTTGATCAATGGGCGCAGTCTGATCAGAGGCTGTATCGTGAGAGAGTTGCTCTGGTTCTGGGGGTGTTTCTTGATCCTGATCAGAGGCTTTGTCTTGAGAGGGTTGCTCTGGTTTTGAAGTCTCTGAAGGAGTTGTGGGTGTTTCTTGATCCTGATCAGAGGCTGTATCGTGAGAGGGTTGCTCTGGTTCTGTGGGTGTTTCTTGATCGGTTGGCGCAGCACCGGAGAGAGAGTCCGACTGTTCTTGGGGGAGAGGTTGTGGTTCAGGAGCCGGTTCTTGGGCTTTTTTACTTTTTGCGCGGCTGCGTTTGGGCTTGGGGCTTTCTTCGGCTTCTTCGCTCGGCGTTTGCTCATTGAGCAGCGAAAGCTGGTCTTCCGGCTCTTTGCGTTTGCGACTGCGACTCGGTTTTTTGGGCGCAGCAGAGTCTTCCGACTGGGTGGCGTCTTCTGGCTCGGCTTTTTTGCGGCTTCGTTTGGGTTTTGGGCTTTCTTCGACAGCTTCTGCTTGAGGCGTATCCTCTGCGGCTTTTTTCCGACTCCGTTTTGGTTTTGCAGCTTCTTCCTCGGAAGGCGCTGCTTTTTTTGTGCGCGAAGCTCTCGGCTTTTTCACTTGCTCTTCAGGGGCTTCGCTGTCCGCTTCGGGGGTATCCGTGCTTTTTTTCCGACGGGTGGTTTTTTTCTTGGGCGTCTCTTCCGTAGGCAAGGATTGTGCATCCGTTGTTTGGGTGTCGGTGGCTTCGGTTGGCGGTGTTTTTTTGCGAGAACGAGGTTTTTTCTCGGTCTTGGCTTCCTCTTCTCCGGGAATCGAATCGACGGGCTTTTCGTTCGGCATAGGATTTTTTTTCTCACTTTTTGACAAAGATGTAGAATTTCCCCGTTTTTTGGGAATACCTGCAGGAGGGTTAGGCATGCAGGATCACAGGGAATGTACAATTTTTTGTACTGCGAAAGCAAAGGCAAAACAGCCTTACTGGTTACAGAAAAACCGCCCTCCAGAAAGGGGCGCGGCTTCAACCGTGATATGTGTGAAACGCAGCCTGCATCGAGGGAGGCAGGCAAAGAGGGCGATTCACAGAAAAAATTTCGGGTATACTTACATATTTCTTGGCGATTGAAAAGCGGGGATTTTCAGAAAGGAGGGAAAAGAGGGGGGCAGGCAAATTTCCGCCTGTGCAATTGGCTTCCTCTCACCGAGGGCAATACGATTGGCAAAGAGTTCCTTTCATGTGGATCTCTTCCAGCCAAGGCTGACGCTCAGGAACAAGTCTGTTCTATGGGAACACGGAACGCCCCCTTATGGATCAAGCAAAAAGAAAAGAAATCGCCCTGTAGTTTGTGGATGCATCCTATTTGGGGGCTCTTTGGAGTCGAGTGAGGAGGAACGCGTGCACTTCAATGTGCTCTGAACTATGCCAGCAAGGAAGTGGAAGCACGAAAATAGACCCTTCCATGTGGACACAAGCATTTGTAGACCCTTCAAAAAACGCTCGTTTACAAGGAGATCATTGGGTATGCTCCCTTTCTATCTCCAAAGGCAGAAAGACAGAGCCCGCCCGGGGGGGCGGACGAGCGATCACACGACCTGATTGTTTTTAGGCAACAAAAAAGCCCCTCACTGGGGGGCTTTTGTACTACACTCTTTATCAGGCATCCATAGATGGACAGCAACACCGAAAAGGAACAATCCTGCTATAAGAGCAATAAACAAATCCATGGGACACTAAGCGCAGGCGAATTTTGTCTTCACGGATCACAGTGAGTTGACCTTGCTTCTTGGGGTAGATGCTTTTGGAAAAGCGGCTTTGCCAAACGCTGTTTCAGAGAGATACCGCAGAAGCAAGTCTAACGCGTCCTTTCATGGGCATACTTCCTGAAGGGGCTTAGTGTAGCAGCTTTTAGAGGTTGTTGGCCACGTATTTGGCATTCTTGTTGATATGCAAAATAATTCGGCATCAAGAATACATCAACGCCATCAGGCTCTCGCCTCACTTTTGGTATACCCAAGAATGCCCATTCCCAAGGAGAAAAGAAGAAGATCGTTTGCGTCGGTTTTATAGACGATTGGGGGAAAGGGCTTTGGAGGCATTCGCTTTTGTGGTTGCAGCTTGCTGCCCGTCTTGAAAAAAGGCGGCAAGCACATCGATGGCTATCTGCTCAGCATACGCTATGTCTTCGGCTTCCTGATTCTGAGCACGGCTCAGCACCCAGTCGATGACAGCGTTTTTGTGGAGAGGGCGGCCAATGCCTATGCGCAGGCGATAGAAGGCATTGGTGCCAAGACAGGCTGTGATGGATTTGAGGCCATTGTGGCCGGCATTGCCACCGGAAAATTTCCAGCGCAATTGACCAACAGGGATATCGAGATCGTCGTGGATGACAATAAGCGCCTCAGGGGGCAATTTGTACCAGGCGAGAAGGGGTTGGACGCAGCGTCCGCTCGCGTTCATAAAGGTCAGGGGTTTAGCGAGAAGGAGAGGGGGGAGAGAGGGGAGTTCTGCCTGAAAGAGTTCGCAGGAAAATTTGTGCCCAGAAAGCTCGCGCACGCGGCCATATTCTTCGGCTTTTTTGAGGATGCAATCCACGGTGTCGAAACCGACATTGTGCCGTGTGTGGGCGTATTCAGTGCCTGGATTGCCCAGGCCAACAAGGATATACTCGTACATAGCCTGCCCTGTTGTGCAAAAAAAACAGACCAAATGGATATCCATTGGTCTGTCGAAAAAAGAAAAAGCGATGGTCGCTTACTTCGCAGCAGCTTCTTCCTTGGCACCTGCTTCCTGCTCATCGTCCTTGGCAGGAACAACAACACTGACAACCGCGAAGTTCTGGTCAAAGACAGCGGAGACATTGTCGGGCAGCTTGATGTCCGCCACGTTGATGGTGTCATTGATGTCCATGTCCGACACATCGATCACGATCTTGTTGGGCATATCCAAGGGTTTGCTCATCAAGCGCAACGACTCATGGTATTTCTCAAGCAAGCCACCCAGCTTCACGCCCTTGGCTGTGCCGACAAATTCAACAGGCACATCCACCTTGACCTCTTTCTCGAGATCAACGCCGTAGTAGTCGACATGGAGGAAGCGCTTTTTGTAGGGATGGTTCTGTACCTGCCAGATCAAGACAGGATGGGTCTCGGTTGTACCGTTGTCGTCAATGGCAAGATTGAACACCGAGGTCTTGCCCACGCTCTCATAGATCTTCTCAAGCGGCAGCGCCTGAGCCTGTACAAGAATGTTCTCCCCTTTGGCAGTATAAAAAACGCCCGGAACAAGGCCTTGCGCACGAAGCCGTCCGCATGATCCTTTTCCTGCGCCGGTACGTTTTGTGACGTTCAGTACCTTTTCGATTTCCATGTCGAACTCCTCAAACAACTGGTATCGCAAGAGCGTAGCGCTCGTAAAGACAAAAAAAATGATCCGAATGGGCGTCAGAACAAAACGCTCACCGAGGATCCTGTATGAATATTATGAATCGTTTTGCCGAGCAAGGCGGCAACAGAGACGATCGAAAGTTTCGGGCAGCGCTCAAGCTTGTCACCCAACGGAATGGTGTCGGTCACAAGAATTTGGGTGAGCGATTCCGTATTGTTGATGCGATCAATGGCAGGCCCTGAAAGCACGGCATGGGTTGCACAGGCAATGACCTTGGAGGCGCCATTTTGCATAAGCACTTCCGCTCCAGCGCAGAGCGTCCCCGCTGTGTCGATCATATCGTCGACTACAATGGCTGTCTTGCCCTTCACATCGCCGATCACATGCATGGCCTGTGCCTGATTGGGCTTATCCCGGCGCTTATCGACGATCGCGAGAGGCGCTGCAAGGCGTTTGGCAAAAGCACGCGCACGCTCCACTCCTCCGGCATCCGGAGAGACGATCACGATGTCGTGTTCATGGCTTTGGTTCAAGGCGTCGAGCATCACAGGCACGGCAAAGAGATTATCCACAGGGCAGTCAAAATACCCTTGGATCTGACCAGCGTGCAGATCCACGGTGACCACGCGGTCGGCACCAGCAACGCTGATGAAGTCAGCAACGGTCTTGGCGGAAATCGGTGTCCGTGGCGTCACCTTCCGATCCTGACGGGCATAGCCGTAGTAGGGGATCACGGCTGTGATGCGCTGGGCGCTGGCTCGTTTCAGGGCATCGAGCAAGAGGCAGAGCTGCACAAGGTTGCGGTTGACATTGGGCGGACACGTGGGCTGAACAACAAAGACATCGTCCCCCCGCACGCTTTCCCCGATCTCAATGCGGAGTTCGCCGTCACTAAAGGTTGTCGCCAAAGCCGGAGTCAGTTGACAGCCCAGATGGTCGCAAATCGCCTTGGCGAGCAGGGGATTCGAAGAGCCTGTGACAATTTTTAAGTCGCTGTACATCGAAAAGCCTTCATTGTCCACAAAGGGCAAAAAAAATGGCTGGGATGGAAGGACTCGAACCTTCGCATAACGGAGCCAAAACCCGTTGCCTTACCACTTGGCTACATCCCAACACTCAAACAAGCTGTGTGCTTGATAAAAAGAGCATACCGCAGAGAGCGTCTTCTGTCAATCAGGGGATCCAAGCACCATTGAAAAACAGCGAAGCCCACGAGCTTCGAGCGAAGCCTTGCTTGTTTGCAAAGCCGCAGCATCCTCCATCCCGTAGAGCGCATAGAGGCTCGAGCCACTGCCGCTCATCCCAAGACCAAGCACACGAGGACTTTCGAGCGATTTGCGCAGTGTCACAAGCTCTGGACAGAGCGTGAGAGCAGGGGCTTCCAGGTCGTTTTCGATCGACCAGGGGATGCACGCCTGATTGTGAAGAAGGCGCAGCGTAAGCGGAATGTCTTGTTTTGTCAAGGTGATAGCTGGGGTTTTTGCATCAAATTGGGCGTAGACCTTGGGGGTGGCGAGAAAAATCGGTGGACTCACCAGAAGGAGGCGAAGCGGAAGGGGGGTGAGCGTAGCCAGGGTGCATTCATCGCCAATGCCCTGCACTCTGGCTGGTTTGTTGGTCAAAAAAAAGGGCACATCAGCTCCCGCTCGTGTGGCAAGCTCTGTGATTTCGTGTTCTGAAAAGGGGTGGCCGAGAAAGCTATCGAGATAGCGGAGAAAGGCCGCGGCATCGCTGCTTGCGCCACCAAGACCAGAACCCACGGGGATCGATTTGGTGAGGGTGATGTGAAAGCCAGGCAAGGGTATTTTTTGGGACACAGCCTGGTAGATGCGGCGGAGGGTATTGTCTTCGGGAAGCGCAATCGTGCTGCGTAGACTGAGCCCTGGTGTTGTGCTCTCGGCAATGGTGAGGGTGTCACAGGGATGGGGCAGCGGATAGAAGAAGGAGTCGATGGTGTGGTAGCCGTCTTCGCGTTTGCCGGTGATGCGCAGGCCAAGGTTGATCTTTGCGCCGCAGGAAATCGTGGTCACAGTGTTTCCACCGTCACATGATCGTTGGTGAAGATGCAAATTTCCTGGGCAATGCGCATGGATTCGCGAACGATCGTTTCCGCATCCATGTTGGTGTGTCTGGCCAAGGCTCTGGCAGAGGCCAGGGCATAGGGACCTCCGCTGCCAATGGCTGCTACGGCGTCGTCTGGCTCAATGACATCGCCTGTGCCTGAGAGCAACAAAATATGCTCGGTATCAGCCAAGAGCAGCATGGCCTCCAATTTGCGAAGGTATTTGTCCTTGCGCCAATCCTTGGCCATTTCAACGGCTGCCCGGACAAGATTGCCGTGCATCTCTTTGAGTTTCGCTTCAAAGAGCTCAAAGAGCGTGAAGGCGTCTGCGGTGGCACCGGCAAAGCCGGCCAGGATGCGGTCGTCGAAGAGGCGCCGCACTTTTTTGGCTGTGTGTTTCATGACCATGGTCTGACCAAGGGTGACCTGTCCGTCGCCGGCCATGGCCACATGCCCGTCTTTGCGAACAGCCACAATGGTTGTGGCATGGGTTTCAAGCATACGATCCCATCCTTTTGGCTTAACGTTTCCAGAGTTTTTTGTATTCCTCGACCGTTTGGGTGAGGCGGCGCAGCTGTTGTTGCTCCATGGGGCTTTTGGAAAGCGCCTTGGCCTTCTCCAAGTACTGGTCGGTTTTTTTCTTGGCACCCTGATAGAGGGCGCTGTAGGTGAGGTGGATATAGGCAAGCGCCGGCTGGCGGTTGTTGTGGAGCATATGGGCGTAGGCTTCGTGGACTTCGGGTTGGTTGGGCACCCGCAGCAAGACATCTTTGCAGTGGGAGAGGGCTTCGGCATGATGGCCCTCGGCATCGAGAAGGCGGGCGTAGTGGAAGGAGGCCATATAGTCTCGGGGATTGATCAAAAGCGCCCTGGTCAAAAGCTCTCGGCTGCGTTGGATGTCGCCTTTGCGAAAATGGAAGGCGCCTGCTTCGCGAAAGATGAGCGAATCGTTGGTGGCAAGAGCCACAGCCTTGGCAAAGGCCTCTTTCGCTGCCACGATATTATTTTGTCTGGCATGGACAATCCCCCGCCCCATGCAATTGAGCGCGGAATCCTTGGCAAAGAGCATCAGCGCTGCCTGGGGATCGGCGTAGCGAGCCCACAAAAGGGTTTTGACGCGCAGAAAGCGGCGGTTGTCTGTTGTGCGGTTGCGCACATGGGAGGGCATATGCTGGATGCGGGCGGTGATAGCTGCGATGCGGTCGCCCAAGGCGGGGTGGGTTGAGAGATAGGTGGGGATAGAGGAGCCTGCCAAGCGGCTTTTTTGTCGCAGAATGGTAAAGGCGCCGATCATGCCCTTGGGATCCATGCCGGCGTTGCACACGTATTGCAGCCCGATTTGGTCGGCTTCGCTCTCATCCAGTCTGCTGTAGTTGAGCATCGCCGACTGTCCAGCACCAATGGCTCCTGCTGCGAGCGCGCCTCCGCCTGGTCCTCCCAGGGCAATGCCAGCCACAGCGAGAAGCAGGGAGCCGAAGGTTGTGTACTGCGCTCGCTCCAGGCGGCTCGCCACATGGCGCTGGGTGACGTGGGCGAGTTCATGGGCGATCACCCCGCACAGCTCTGCCTCGGAGGTGAAATGCATGATGAGGCCAGTCAGAATATAGACATAGCCGCCCGGCACCGCGAAGGCGTTCAGGGTGTTGTTGCGAATGACGGTGGTGGTGAAGGTGAAGGGCTGTTTGGGGAGGGTTGCCACAAGGCGATCGACGAGCGAGCGCACATAGAGGCTGACCTCGGGATCGTTGATGATCGGCAGGCGTGCCCGGATGGTGGCGTCGAACTTCCTGCCCATCTCCTTTTCGTCCTTGATCGTCACCCCACCAAAAAAAAAGGCTTGGGCAGGGACGACGTGCCCAAGACAGAGGATGCAAAGAAGCGCGATGACGCGCAGAAAGGAACGCATGGGCGGAACATCTCCGGGATTGTGGCTTAGGGAAGATCCCATTCCTGGCCATGGGGGGTGTCTTTGACAAGAACGCCCATGGCTTCGAGCTCATTGCGGATGTGGTCTGATGTGGCAAAATCTTTGGCCGCCCGTGCGTTGTGGCGCTGCGCAAGCAGGGCTTCCACCTTCGCGCAATCGAGATGGGTGCGTTTGATCTTGCGCTCTTTCACCAAAGCAAAAAAGGTCGCAGGCTCCATGGTGCCAAGACCGAGAACCTGGTTCCAGAGGGCGACCTGCTCTTGAAAGGCCTCAAAGAGGGCTTTGGCATCCTGGCACTTGGCAAAGGCTTTGTGCTCAAGCACGCGATTGACCAGTCTGACCATGGCAAAGACATCCCCCAGCGCCTGGGCGAAGTTGAGATCGTCCTCCATGGCCTCTGCAAAGCCCTGTGTCAGATGCTGCCATTCATCGAGAATGTCCTTGGGCAAATGACCGGATGTCCAGGATGAGCGGGTGAGGGCTGCGCGCACATCGGCAATGGCCTGGTAGATGCGCCGCTCTCCGCGCTCTGCCTCGAGCATGGCCTCGTCGGTAAAGTCGATGGGGCTGCGGTAGTGTTTGCCGAGCAAAAAGAAGCGGAGGGTTTCCGGCAGAAACGAGGCCAAAATGTCCCTGATTGTTTTGAAATTGCCCAAGGATTTGGACATTTTTTCGGCATTGATCTGCACAAAGCCGTTATGCACCCAAAAGCGCGCTAAGGGTTTTCCCAAGGCGGCTTCGGTCTGGGCTTTTTCGTTTTCATGGTGGGGGAAGATCAAATCCTGACCGCCGCCGTGGATGTCGAGCGGTGCCCACTGTTCGGTCATGGCTGAGCATTCGATATGCCAGCCCGGTCTGCCCAAACCAAAGGGGCTTTCAAAGCTCGGTTCCCCTGGCTTGGCGCTTTTCCACAGGGCAAAGTCGAGGGGGTCTTCCTTGTGCCGCGCTTCCACCCGTTCGCTCGCCCCCGCGTGCATGTCGTCGAGATGTTGCTGGGAGAGTGAGCCATAGGGTTCAAAGGCGCGTACCCTGAAATAGACATCGCCCTCATCGGTGGCATAGGCGTGGCCGGCATCGATCAAGCGCTGGCAGAGCGCAAGGATATTGTCGATGTATTCGGTGGCACGGGGTTCGGTGTCAGCGCGAAGCACGCCGAGCGCATCCATATCCTCGTGGAAGGCGTCGATATAGGTATTGCCCACCTCGCGCCAGTCGCGGTGTTCGGCATTGGCTCTGTTGATGATCTTGTCGTCGATGTCGGTGAAGTTGCGGATAAAATGGACGGTATAGCCCTTGCTGCGCAGATAGCGAACCAAAACGTCAAACACCACGGCAGAACGCGCATGCCCGATATGACAATAGTCGTAGGCTGTGATGCCGCAGACATAGATATGCACGGTGGAATCCCGCAGGGGGACAAAGGGTTCTTTGCGACGGGTCTGGGTATTGTAGAGCAGCATAGGGAAAAAATATCCTTCGGATTGACAGCAAAGGGTTGAGGAAGAGTTTAGGCCAAATTGAGTTGAGCAACACGGCGTGCGTGGCGATCGCCTTCAAAGGCAGCGTGCAAAAAGGCGAGCACAATGGCCTTGGCAAGATCAGAGCCTGTTATGCGGGCACCCAGGCAGAGGACATTGGCGTTGTTGTGGCGCCGGCTCATCTGGGCGTGGAGTTCGGTTGTGCACAGTGCCGCCCGAATATGAGGGTGCCGATTGGCTGCCATAGACATGCCAATGCCTGTGCCGCAGAGAAGAATACCAAGGTCGGTCTCGGTCAAAGCCTCTGCGAGCTTATGGGCAAAGAGCGGATAATCGCAGCTTTCGTTGGAATCGGTGCCATGGTCAACAATGGTGTAGCCCAGGGACGAGAGCAGGGGAAGAAGCTCTTGTTTGAGCGAAAAACCGGCATGATCACAGGCTATATGGATTGTTGGGAGAGCATTCATTGTATGCCACTTTTTTTCTGACGACGTTATCGGGAAAGGATCTGACACAAAACCGTATTGTGCGCACGGTTACGCAAGAGGCTGTTTTGTCTTGCTTCTTGCGGGCGACAATATCAGCTGGCAAAGAACAGTGATCTGGTCACGGCCTTGCCAACTCCACGCTCTTATTGGAGTTTTTTTGTCTGCGCTGCATAGCGTGCCAGCGGAAGCACCTTGTAGGATCGTGGGATCGCCAGCGTCATGGCCTCGTCGTCAAAGGGCTCAGGCGTTGCGCGTTCTTTGACAAAGACAATGAACTGTTCGCCCCGGCTGTTTTCAAGATGCAGTCGGAGGAGGCTGTTGTCTGGCGCGTAGTAGAAGCGCATGACCCAGCCCTTGGGATCCTGCCAGTGTAGGGGAAGGCCTTTGTCGTTCACAACAAGGCTTCCCTGCATCGGCTCAACCAGGTTGTAGCGCACGGTTGTGTTGCTCAGTTGTTCGTTGGCACCAGCCATGGTGCCAAAGACCTCGCTGTAGGCACCGTTCACAAGCTGCGCGAGATTTTGGATGGTGAAGGGAAGCGGAATGCCCAATTTGAGCCGAGGCTGGTTTGTGCCTTCGTGGGTATAGGCTTTGCTCTCCATGGGCGAGAGCACAAGGAATTGGCGTTCTGTGCGTCGGATCTTGGCAACAATCGAGCCAACCCCAGCCATCACATCCAAGCGGATGGGGCTATAGGTATTGCCCCAGAGCAGGGCTGTGACGCGTCTCGTGTCCCCTTTTTGGCCGAGCCGCAGGCTCAGAGCCACACGGTAGGGCACATCCTTGTTTGTGTGCGCGCAAAAGCGCTCCCACAGCACGGTGGGATCAAGGGATTCTTGGGCTTTTTTGCCGGCACAGGCTGTGAGCAGGAGGATGAGGACACAGAGCCCCAGGCGAATCAAGAGTGAGCGGTGCATTTATTGAGCCATTTTTTTGCGCAGTTCATCGGCGTTGTCCGGATCCATTTCGAGCGCCTTTTTATAGGCCTCTTTGGCCTCGTCCGCAAAGCCTGAGTGTTTGGCGATGTCGCCGTAATGCTCCCAGATCGCGGGATCGAGTTTGCTGCCCAAGGTCACTGCCCGACGGATCTCTCGCAGGGCGTCGTTGTCGCGGCCTGCCCGAAAATAGGCCCAGGCCAGGGAATCGACGATATAGGCACGGTCAGGCGCTAAGCGGATGGCGCGCTCCAAGAGCGCGATGGAGCGGTCGATCTCCTTGTTGGCCTCAGCCAGGGTGTAGCCCACATAGTTTAAGGCCTGATAGTTGTCGGGCTGGCGTTCGATGATTTGCTCCATGAGCTTCATCGCTGCCTGTTTGTCGCCGGACTCATCGAGAATATTGCCCATCAAAAAGAGCATACTCATGTCGTTGGGCCATTTTTTGACCGCTTCCCGCATGCCGGCAAGGGCTTCGGGGATCCTGTCCATGGCTGTGAGAATTCTCGCTTCAGCTTCCCAAAACTTGGTCTCTTCGGGAAAACGCGTCTTGCCCTGACGCGCATAGGCCACGGCTTCTTCTTTTTGATTGGCTCTGGCCAAAAGATGGACACGCAGAAGCAAGACGTTCGCGCTGCGTTGATACTGGCTTGGCATGGCATCGAGCCAGGCCAGGGCTTTGTTGAGATCCCGCATATGCTCCCAGGTGAGATCCGCCAGAAGGAGATAGGCTTCGATGGGCGCGTTATGCTGCTTGACAATGGGCTGTAGAATATTGGTTGCCTGCAGATAGTTTTTGGCGTCGATAAACATATCCGCCACAATGAGCTGGAAGGGAATGTCGTTGGGCGCTTCTTCCAGATACTGCAGGGCTTTTTCGGGTTTTTTGAGCTGCAGCGCTAGGCTGATGAGTTTGAGCAGGATGTTCTTGCTGGGAAAGTCGGTGCGCAGCACCTGTTCGTAGCTTGTGATCGCCCTGGCAGGCTGACCAAGGCGTTCGTAGATTTTCCCAAGCTCCAGGAAGGGATCAGCCAGATCCGGCAGCTCCCTGCTCGCGCGTTCCAGATAGGGGATGGCTTCCTGATAGCGTTCCATGCCGCGTAAGGCCTTGCCCAGGTTCAGATCCACAAGAGGCGTGCGCTCTTGGCTGGTTATGGACTGCAGAACCTGTTCAGCCTCGTCAAAGCTTTTCTGATGCACGAGAAGGATGGCCAGCTCGATTTTCGCATCAGCAACCGGGTTTTTGGCAATAAAGCCGCGCACAAGGGTGATGGCCTGCTCAATGGAACCCTTTTCCTTCAAGGCCTCGGCGTAGAGCATGAGCAGCGAGGTGTCGTTTGGCCAGCACGCGTGGGCGTGTTCCAAGAAAAAGACCGCGTTCTCGGATTTGCGGCCAAGGAGCCAGATGCCTGCGTCCATCCAGGTCTGCACCGGCGCCTTGAGTTCCTGCAGAATCCCCGCTGCTTCGATCAAAGCGCCCTCGTCCTCATCTCCGTAGGCCTGTTCGCACAAAAGCACGGAATAGATGGCTTTGGCCTCATCAGAGAGGTCGCCAACTTCAAGAACGGGAATGGATTGGGTTATTGCCTGAGAGGTATCTGATACGGGAAGCGGCGTATTCTTTTCTTGGGCATCGGCCTTTGTGCCAACACAGCCGCTTTGAGAAAGAAGCAGAAGAGAACAGAGGATGAGAGAGGGAAAAGACTGTGTCATAAAGTATTTAGCATGGCGACTCGAACCACGCTGCCTCCATCGGGATCACTGCTGGATCCAGGAATTGGAAAAATCCTTGATGTCGAGCGCAAAGTGTTTTTTGATTTTTTCCAAAAGCCGCGCTTCTATTTGGCGGACACGTTCACGGGTGATGGTATACCGTTCACCTATTTCTCGCAAGGTAAGCGGGTCATCGGTGAGCAGGCGGTTTTGCAAGATAAAGCGCTCTTTTTCGCTTAAATCGGGAAGAATGGTCTTCAGCCGTGAGCGCACAATGGAGACGATTTCATCGCTGGCCAAGGAGTCTTCGATACCAGGGCCTAGGGCTGGGAGAAAGTCGAGGCGTGTTGCATTTTCGGTGTCCCCGTCCAATTTTGTGTTGAGGCTCATGTCCGTATAGGCCATGCGCTGGTTCATTTCTTCGATCTGTTCTTCGCTCACGCCAAGGCGTTCCGAGAGCATTTGGGAATCGGGATCAAAACCCTGGGCGATGAGCTTTTTGCGTTCTTTGTTTAAATTAAAGAAGAGCTTGCGTTGCACCTGGGTTGTGCCGATTTTGACCATACGCCAATTATCCATGATAAATTTCAGGATATAGGCCTTGATCCAAAAGGTGGCATAGTAGGAGAATTTGATGCCCTTGTCGGGATCGAATTTATTGACCGCCCGCATGAGCCCCACATTGCCCTCCTGGATGAGATCGAGCACGTTTTGCATCCAGCGCCGCTGAAATTCCATGGCAATGCGCACCACAAGCCGAAGATGCGAGGAGACCAAGCGGAAGGCGGCATGGCTGTCGTTGTTGTCTCTGACACGGACAGCGAGATCGTGTTCTTCATCGGGTTTGAGCAGGGGGAATTTGCTGATTTCCTTTAAATAGAGGTAGAGCGCATCGCGGGCTCCGGAGAGAGTGGGGAGATGCGGTTTTGCGGGGACAGGGAGTTTATTCGATGCAGCATCGAGGGAGTCGAGGCTGTTTGTGTCATCTTGGGCATCAATATCAATAATATCCGTGCAATCGGACATATCATCGTCGATATCGTCGAAGGGCTCCTCATCGATATCGTTGGGATTCTCAATGTCGGGTTCTTGGATTTCAATGGCGTTTGCAGCGGGAGGGGTCTTCACGAGAATAGGTACCTCGGTGTTGTATACGTTGTATGGGCGTGTATTTTTTGCGTAGAGTTTTTTGGCTATGCTACCAAGAAAAGCGCTCACTGACAAGCAAGGGTATAAGTTGGTACAAAAAATGCAATTTTATGAAAAGGGAAGGGAGGTCTTGTCGAGCGTATGGTGCAAGGCCTTGGAGAGGGTGGCGTGGTTCCCTGTTTTCTCGGTGAATCAAGGCAAGAGAGAGAGGTTTCTTGCAAAGGGGAAGGTTTTTTCGGCCTGGGTCGAGGTTGGATCAGCTGAATTCACATAGCTTGCTTTTGCCATAAGATGCACAGTTTTTTTGCAGGAAAAGGAGCAAGGAGACATTTTCTCCAACTTCCCATACCATAGCAAAAGAAGCCACGAAATGTGTCCACATTTATGGGTATACTGTCATCCCCTACCTCAAATCCCACCGACAATTTCTTCCTCTTCCCCCTCCCTCAATTTCTCCTCTGGCCGCTCTGGCCTTCAATTCCCCCGATACACCGTCCCGTCTTTTGGCATGTGCCCACCCAGTCAAGGTATACTTCCAGCAAAAAATCCCCCTCGCTTTGCCCACGGATCATATAGAGATAGGATTGATGTTTCGTTGAGCAAGAGAGAGTAGCGGTAGACGCAAGGTTTGCGGTGTATTGATGCTTGTTTTTGCTCAACTCGTGAGAAAGAACGGCATGCTGCGCCGTGAGTCCGAGAGGACGCGAATGGTTGTAAGAGATGCAGGGTGAGAGTATGAAGAAACAGAACAAAGCCATGATACATGCTATCATCATGGTTCTTGCCAATTTTTCGGGCATGGGCATTGCTCTGTCTCGCATGGAGGTCAGAAGATGACGCCGATGAACGTAGCCATCTTGGCTGTCATCCTGGGTTAAGGAGCATTAGGGCTCTTCCTCACCAGGAATCCATCGTACGTTTCCAAGCCCCTCCTATAAGGGGCTTTTCTTTTGCCCTCACGTAGCCACGTGGCTATGACCGCTGGTGTAGCTCAACAGGTAGAGCAGTTGATTGGTAACCAGCAGGCTGTGGGTTCGAGCCCTGCCGCCGTCATCGTTCCGGGGGCGTTTGACGTTTTTCTTGTTATGCTTTATTTTTAAGCAAAAGTTAATGGGTAAACCACCACATTCTATTGATTGATTTTATCGTATATATGTTGATAGGATGTGAAAAATCATGGTGATTACCGAGGATCTATTGTTGGAAATATGAATATAAAGAATCTGTTGCCGTGAATAATAGTTGTTAGCATTCAGTTTCTTCTTTATTTTCTCTTCAATATCGACAAGATCACCTTTACTTCCGCTTCCCCTCTTTATGAATAAGAGGCTATGAAAAGGTATTACTCTTCTTGAGACCTCGAACAGCCTTTTCGCAAAACCCTGTCAATACAGAAATGCGTTTTACTGGCAGGTCTGCAATGATGTAGAGTATGGCCACAAGTTGTGCCGCAATGTATGCGGCATAAGACACGCTATAATAGTGATAATACTCATTATTATCCGCCCAGCAGGGTCGCTTTCCTGTAACAATTCGTTCTTTGTCTTTTTTCGAGGGGTCTTCATGTACCAAACTCTCCAAAATGTATATGTTCGTAGCTTGATACACGAGGTACACGACAAAGTACAGCATCAAACAAAATTATCCCCATAGGAGACAAAGGGGAAAGTGTCGTCGGAAGAGAGATGCCTATCTTACCTGGTGAGCCGAGACAAATCTCAAACACGCCACTTTGTGGGGATCCCCTCATGGGGCTAATGGAAGCTCTGAAGCCAAAGCGTAAGTGGGTCACGAAAGTGAGTGGGTGGGAGGAAAGAGGAAGATCTTTTCCGTCGTGAGTATACATGAACCATGTCACAAGTGTTTGAGCGATTTAGTGTGGCTTTTGGCTGGTGATTGGCATGAAAATTGCTGTATGCCAAAACCTTGTGTTTTGTGATGCGCAGGCGTATACCTGATTTGCTAGTGTTGAAGGAGGTGGCATTATGGCCTCTGTGAGAGATGTTGCTCAATACATACGAGACAAGATGGGGAACAATCTCTCCACAATCAAGCTGCAGAAATTGGTCTATTACGCTAAGGCATGGTCTCTTGCATGGGATGAAGACCCTCTTTTTTCTGAGCCCATTCAGGCATGGGCAAACGGCCCTGTTTCTCCTGACCTCTATTCCTTGCACAAGGGGCAATTTTTCTGTCCAGAAACTTTTGCTGGCGCTGATATCACACATTTGACAGAACAGCAAAAGGAAAACATCGATATTGTTTTGAAAGACTACGGGGACAAAAGCCCTCAATACCTTGTTGCATTATCTCATTCAGAAGATCCATGGAAAAATGCTAGAATTGGTTATTACAATTCGAGAGGTTGATTGCAATGGGTAAATTTACAATTTTTTTAATGCGTCAAAATTTTGACAAAATAAGAGCGCAATACTCCTAGGTATTTTTTGTGTCATTTTTTTGACGGCTATTTTATCTAATTCACA
>JAFSVD010000035.1 GCA_017450275.1 Desulfovibrio sp.
CATACATAGTCCACCTCCGATTATAATTATAACCAGAGATACACTAGAAGCCAAAAAAGTTCAAACCCGCATGGATCCAGAGGTTCAGACGTATTTTTGGAGAAATTCGGACTCCTGGTAATAAAACTTGCAGAGTTTAGGCTATACAAGAACCAGCTATTATACTCCAGATATTTTTTTTTGGGTAAAGGGTAGGACTAGGGACTTACACCCATTGGAATAAACGCATGCCAAGCGCACAAAAAGCCCCTCGTGGGAGGGGCTGAGAAAATGAGGCAGCTGTTACTTGCCGTACACGGCATAGATAACGCCGCAGGCTGTCAGGGCGATGACAAAAATTGTCGCCATCGTCATCACACTCATAGTGCCTCCTTGTTGGAAATGGCAATGATCAGTCCGCATAAAACGCAAGCTCCGCCAAAAATCAGCGTTTCCAGCTTTGGCTCAAAAATATTGAGCGTACCCAAGGCAGTCAGACCTGTTCCTTGAAGGGATAGCTGGAGATAATCCAGGATTCGTTTCTTCATGCCCTCCTCATACAGCCAGAGGGGTAAAAGTTCAAGGCTCCAGTCCGGATGGCCGCGCATGCGCAGCTTTTTCTCACCGTCTCTCCTCGCCATGGGCCTCAACGCCCCTCCTCGTGGCTGATGGAGAGAGTATGAACTATGAACGTTCAATTGTTAACAGGAAAAAGATTTTTTTTCGTTCTTTTATTGAGCGATCAAAGAACCTTAGTTTCATCAAGGCGATTGAGGACAACCGCAAGCACATCCAACGGCTGTTTCCCTACAGCCAAGCACATCTTTACAAATTCGCCAAGAGATACTGCTCTTGTTTTTCCGTTTGCCTGTGGCTTTCTCATACGTTGCACAATCATTCTGGCATTTGGCGTGTTTGGGAAAACAGCCTTGGCTAAGGCCTCAACGCTCATCTTGGGCGTGTGAGCCTTTCTTAACTCATCTATGACGGCCATCGCTTCCTGTTCAATTCTCACTTGTAAATCTTCTCCCATAGAGACCTCCTTGAGTAGAAGGCCTCAAAGTTAGCACGATATTTCGCCTAAAAATATCTCTAAAAAACGTGCTTGACTTTTGACCTATTATAGTTCAGTTTTGTGAGCAACCTGTTTTCACCCAGTGAGCCATCTGTCCTGCCTCTTGATCTACGCCAGCGATCAGAGTCACATGGCCACGTGAGGGCAATAAAAAAGCCCCTCGTGGGAGGGGCTGAAGAAAAAAGGTTAAACCGGATGTCTACTTCTTACTAAACTTGGCAATGCCATCACAGGAAGAGCTGACGGCCATCTATGCTGCCGCTCCACCGCATATCCAGCGTGTCGTTGTAATCGGCGCCTACATAGGGACACAGGTAGACCCGTGCGAGTTGTTCCAGCTGACGTGGCAAGACGTTGACTTCTCGAGAGGCGTCTTGCGTATTCATGGAAGCAAGAAAAACAAGAACGCTTCAAGCAGGGAAGTGTCGATTCGGGAAGCCCTGCTCCTGTTCTTCAAACAATGGCACGCGGATGACATGGTCAAAGGAATTGAATTTCTTATCCACTTTAGGGGGAGAAATGGGCGTAGTATTGGTGTAGCCTGGCATGCTACGTTAAAACGAGCAGGCATTGAACGCAGAATCAGACCGTATGATCTGCGACATGCGTTCGGGACGGAACTTGTTGCAGCTGGTGTCGATGTTGGCACGGTTGCGAAATTGATGGGGCATTCCAGCCCGATGATGCTTCTTACTCACTATCAGTACGTCATGGACAAACAAAAAAAGGAGGCCATAGAGAGCCTCCCGAAATTTGGTCATGTGCCTCAAAAAAAGGAGATGAAAAAACCGGCGTAGAATAAGGGGTTTAGCAAGCAGCTGCTTTCTCCCCAAAGACTATGGCTTTTTTGGAGAACCCAATGCGTGCCGACCAAGCGTATTGGTCGCTGCACGACCAACCAGACTTGCTGCATGACTCCCATGAGCCTGCATTTCTACAATCGACGTCTTCGCACTGGGCGTACAAATTCCGCTTCCTATCCAGCGGAAAACGCTGTCAGGCATGGTGGTGACAAAGAAAAAGAGCTTCCATGTCAGCACACTGACAGCCCCTACAACAATGACAAACAGAGCAATACAACCAACTATCCCAAGCGTAAAGACACTTTGGGCAGCCTCGCCATCGATAAAGGGACTGACAAGGGCGCCAATAATGTGCCCTGTTGCCCGCATACTGCAAAAACTCCCAAACAAACCAATACAAAGCAGACAGGGACGCAATAGCATTTGCAAAAGAAGCATATAGCCCTGGCGGCCATAGCGACCGGCAAAGCCCTCGCCCTCGGGAATGGCATGAGCAAGTATCCACAACGGCGCTGCCACAAAGGCCTCAACAACCTGCACAAGCCACGAGCCGATGGCGCAGATCCACAGAACAAAGGGGATCGCCGGCACACAATACGCCACCACCGTGGCAAAGCTCCACAGGGGCAGAAGGATCAACTTCAAAAAAAAGCTGACATCCGCAACCAGGGTTGCAACCGTGGTGTGGAGCGCTTCACCTCCTCCGGTCAAAAGATCGCCAACACGCCCCAAGAGGTTTTTGGTGATCAACGTGGAGCCCGAGAGCGCAGCCAATTTGGCTGTTTCAGCGCCCAGCCAAATGGCTGTGCAGGTTCCGCTCACCCATCTGGCCATGCGCACCGTACTCACAAGCGCATCCGGAGACTCCTGCAAGGCGTTGGCAAAGCGTTTGGGGAGCCCGGTAAAGGGCGTTATGGCGTGCACAATTTTGGCGAACAAACTCTCTGAAGGCTCCTCCCCCAGATACGAGGCTTCATTGATGCGCGGCCAAAAGGCGGTGACAAAGGAGGGTGGGATCACCTCGGCAAAACTGTAGTATTTCGGTTCAATCCAGGCGCACGGCACGGAATCAAAGGAGGCCAGTTCCTGCTCGAGCAAGACATACGTCCAATAGTGCGAGCCCAAGGCAAACCAGCCCAGCTGCTTGCTCTCAGCAAGCAAGCTGGCAAGACGTTCCGTAAGCTCTTGGCTCCGCGTTCCCTGGCCTTGGACGAGCTGGGTGAGCTCTCTGGCATAGCGAATACCAACAGCGTGCACCGCATGGCGATCCTGCACAACCCCTGCCCGTTCCTGCCCAAGCATCTGCACCCTCGCAAAATGGAGCGGCGCCTCGGTTTCCTCCACCCATTCCAGCGCCTTTTTCACCAATTCAACCCGCTCCTCCATCGGAACAGTGATCACCCCGTCTGTCGAAGTGCTTTTGGGAATGACAAAGCCTCCGTAGGCAATACGCTCCTTTTGCACATAGCCCCGTGTGCATTCCATGCGGCCATCGGGCACAAAATACAGGATATGGTCTCCTGTCTGCGGATCCACCTCCTCGCGCATATTCCTGGCAAAACCCCCTTCAGGCACACTGCACCCCAAGGTCTCATACAGATAATAGAGAAAAGCCTCGTTGCGCAACATCTGCACAGCCAAGACCTTGCCTTGGGATCTGCCGGCACCGGTGATGGAGGCCCCACTCTCCAATGCGTTCGCCACAATCGAATACCCACTCTCGCCAGGCAAGGTCGATGTCAGCGTGCTTTTCTCCGCAAACACCCCCAAAACACCCTCCACCATGCTGTTTGCCATATGGATCGACACCCCAACCATGCTTGCCACAAGAAGATGGAGGGCACAGAGCCCATGGGCAAGAGGAGTTATCATGGCCATGGCTGTTGCAAAACGCACAGGCACCCAGAGACTGCGGCCGATCCACCCCTCCCGGGCTGCGCCGACACTGCCACTCACACAACGCACAAGCATGATCCACGCGATCACAACCGCACAAAGCGCGTGCAAGGGCACCAAAACCTCAAAAAAACCAGAAGCGAGGGATCCCGTTGCATCCCCCCATATATCGCCAAAAATTGTTGTGAGCACATCGCTCGCAAGATCAGAACTGCGCTCAAAGGAAAGCACCTGCCCAGTCTGTTCGTCAAAATCAAGCGCCATAGCCTCATCCCCTGCTGTTTTTCCGGCAAAGCCATATCCAAAACGGTATAAACGCTCTTTTGCGAAGACAACGGATGCGCCACAGGCTGGTTGTGGTCATGACAAGCCCAAGCAAGAACAGCGAAAGGAGCGCAAGCCACACAAAAACGCTTCCAAAGGCGTGCATCCATGCTGAACACAGGGTCAGCCCCATCAAAACAATCCCACACCCCATCTCACAGCGCTTTTGCGCTATCACCCGCTCAATATCCGAGGATGCGACATTCCATATCCGCAAAATCTGGGCAAAGGATTTTTCCGACATCCTTTGCCCCTGAGCTCTGTTCCAGCGATAGATGCGCCCAATCCCCCACAACCACCGCAAAACCCAGCCCCCTCTTTCTCGAAGCCTGGCAAACATAGTTCCTCCTATAATTGATGTGTCAAAACTAATACAACCCAAGGCCTTTCCCTACACTATAAGCAAGGATTGGGATACGCCAAGGTATTGTGTCCTGGCACATATTTTGCAGATATAAGCAATAAGCCTAAACCATTCTTGCGCAAAAAAGCTTTCAAAGCCCCAAAGACGTACCAAAACATTTAGAGATTGAACTCTTTCTCACTCGTACGCTCTTGCCTCAGCGCACAAAAAAAGGTATACTTTGGACAGAGAGGCAGTATGCTCCCCAAAAAATCTCCCTTGCAGCCCTGTGCGATGCCAAGCGCTTTTGCAAACGATCGACAAAACGCGCTCCTGAGCCGCTATGCTTCCCTACGGATACTCAAACCAAGAAGGTTTCCATGGAATACGGGTATATACGACACTCCCCTGCTCTTCCCTATGCGGAGGATCAACTGCTCGGCCTTCACCTTCCCAAAGAAGCCATATTTGAAGATGTTTGTTCAATTAAAGATTCAGCACGTCCCAATAGACAACGTTTATTAGATATTATGCAAAATGGCGATATCATTCATGTCCAGAGCCTTGATCGCATAGCACGAAATGTCAAGGATCTTCTTCAAACGCTCACAACAATCACAAACAAGGGCGTTACAATTCATTTTATCAAAGAAGATCTAACCATATCTCAGAATATTAATTCGGAAATAACCTCAACAATTTTAAACACCCTCGATTTCCTCTCCATCTGGGAACGCACCCTGCTTCGCGAACTCCAAGAGGAAGGCAAACAGGCTGCTCGTTTGGCTGGCAAACATTTCGGCAGACCCACAAACATCACCGATGCCCAAAAAGACGAGGTCAAACGCCTTATTCTCGAGGACAACAATAAAAGCATTCTCCAGATCAGCAAGGAAACCGGTGTGCCCAGAACCACCTGCTACCGCATCAAAGACGCCCTCAAATCGCAGCTCGAAAACAAACAAAACCCCTCTCTCTCCCGCTAAACCAAACTCGCTCCCCCAAAAAGACTTGACATTGAAAGTCTTTTTCAAATACTATCGGATCTCCAACACAAAGGAGATCGATATGTGTGCGACATTGATTGGTGGCATGGATCGCCTGAAATCCGAATACATTGCAGCGGCCAAGGAATTGGGCTGGAATCTTCGGTGTATCAGCAGAAACGAACGCAATTTCATCGAAAAGATCGGCAATCCCGACACGATGATTGTCTTTACCAACAAAATCTCGCATGAGGCCAAACGCAAGGCTGTCCAGGTTGCTCGTTCCAAAAACATTCCTCTGCAAATGATCCATTCCTGCGGTGTCTCGTCCTTGCGTGAATGTTTTGAAAACCGCTAATCCCTTTTTCTTGCATCGAAGGCCTTCTATGCTCGCATCTGCTTTTTGTTTTACACACCGCAACCCCGTGTTGCGGTTTTTTTTTGCCTCTCAGGCTGCGGATACGGCACACAGCCGCATCCTTGAGAAAATCTCGTCTTTAGGCTATAGCAAGGCAATGAGCGCACTCTTGAAGGCGCACAACACGGTTTGATTGTTCTTTATACCCAATCCCTGCAAAGAGCCCGCAAGGGCTTTTCGTTTGAGAATGTTCGATGAAAACATGGAAAACAGTCTTTGCCTCTCTTCTTTGTCTTGGATGCCTTCTTTGCGGATCCCGTGCCCAGGCGCGCATGGCCTTTGTCTTTGGTATTGAAGACAACGGCACCATCGCCATCTCCAACTGGCCCAATGCCGAAAAAGAAAGCGCCTATGTCCGCATGTACGGCGTGACGCTCCCATCACTCAAACAACCCTTTGGCAAGGAAGCGCGAGCCTTCCTGCTCAAATTTCTCCCCAAGGGGGAAAAAATCGAAGTATCCCCTGTCGGACGCACGGATGAAGAAGGCTTTGAAGAAGTTCTTGTCCAGGTGGGTGGCCATTCCCTAAACTATGCCCTGGTCGACGAAGGCTTAGCCTGGGTCAACCGCCATACCTGTAAAGCCCTCTATTGCCGCCGATGGTATATTGTGGAACACCAGGCTGTTCAAAAACAAAAAGGGCTGTGGGGATTGCGCAAGGAAACCCCACCCTGGCAATGGTCACGCTAAGGAGATCCTATGGAAACCTCTTTCGAAGACTTTATGGCTGCATGGACGGATGACCCCATGCATATCAAAGAGGCCTGTCTCCGCTTTCGGGACACCCTCGCTCAACCGGACATCACCATCTCGTTTCTTGCCCGCCCCACCATCTCCTATTCAATCAGGGCAAGCCATCCTAATGCGCGTGCTCAAAACCGGGACTATATCGCCTTGGTGGATGTCATCGACGACGACACCCCTGCCACCCGATGGCTTTCGGTGTGCATGTACGCCGACATGGTGACCGACCCCGAGGAACAGGGCGATTTTGTGCCGCAAGGCCTTGGCGGCGAAGACGCTCTCTGTTTCACCTTGGACGAAGAAAATCCCAAGCAGTGTGCCTATATCGCTGCACGGCTTACCGAAGTTGTTCAGGCAGCCAAAGGAGCCTAAATGGTGCAAAGCCTGGTTGCCATCGATTTTGAGACCTCAGGACGCGAACGCAACAGCGCCTGCGCCCTGGGGCTCTGTCGTATTGATGACCGCGTGATCCAAAAACCCTGGTATACCCTGTTGCGCCCACCATCCTCTCGCGTGCTCTTTACCCACATCCACCATCTGACCTGGGAGGATGTCAAAGACGCTCCGCGTTTTCCCGATGTCTGGCCAACAATTCTCGACTATGTCTCCGGAGCCTCCTACTTTATTGCCCACAATGCCCCCTTTGATCGGGGCGTTTTAACCGGAACCCTTGAGGCGCTCTCTCTGCCCAAGCTCGACATCCCCTTTTTGTGCACGCTCAAAGGCGCCCGCAAAGCCCTGCCCAAATGCGCGCACAAATCCCTCGATGCGCTCTGCCGTCTTTTTGCCATCCCCTTGAATCACCACAATGCCCTCTCAGACGCCTGCGCCTGCGCCAAACTCTATCTTCTGCTGACCTCCATGGGCGTTGACGAATCGATGATGCGCATATCTACCCACTAATCCTTCAAGAAACGGGTCTAGCTGCCTTGGGTACGCTCCATATTTTTGAACCAAACGCTGATTTTTGTTTGTCATCTCCCTGACAGCCTGCGGCCTTATCTATGCCGTGTACGACAAGTAATAGCCGCCTCATTTTCTCGCCTCCCCTCACGTGCCTTTGATCGCTGGTGTAGTACAGGGTTTTATAAGTTCCTTCCCATTCCATGTCTCGAATAAAAACGCCCAAAAAACGTTGTTTCGCTTGAATGCCAGCCCTCTTTGGTACTTGGCAATCACACTGGAGTGAACACGTGAGAAACGTTGCTTACGAGAAAATCTCTGGTTCAAGTCAATCTTTGCTCAACCCTACAAAACTATACCAACCAACACTCTGGTTTTGGCTGCGTTTTCGAAATGCTTGTTGAATCTACCATCTATCGCCTATGCATCACCTGACTTTGCCGAACGCTGCTTGTATGGTATCCAGTCTCTTCCCATGATACCCGCTATTCCAAGGGGTCTTAGGCGGGGCATACAATATTGGAAGGGCATGCCAGCAGGATGCTTTGAAGGCTTGAGTATCAGCCAAGCCCCAGAGGAGGACAGAAAAAGGCAAATTTCAAGATATGGCCAACAAGCTGGACTTCCGGGCGGTTCAATAAACC
>JAFSVD010000005.1 GCA_017450275.1 Desulfovibrio sp.
GTCGCTTGTGTTGGCAAAATGTTCATAAAATGTTCGTATCTTTTCGGCGCCCCTCCTTGCGATTCCCGACTTACCAACAAAGCAACAGCCCTAAGAGGAGCAATAAGACTGTATACTCTCTTTATTACAGGAAAAAGCGCCCCCACCAGCCTGTTTTCGGCAACACAAACGGTCTTTCCATGGATCCCCCTGTTGGGCAAGATACCCCTACCCGCAGAATTCGAACAGGCTCCCTGTCATTCTGACATGGCTTGGAGGCATATACAAAGCCTCTTGGCAGGCACGCACGGTTTTGCACAGGGGCGATGCTGCATGGGTCGTTATGATCTGAAAGCGCGCATGTTCAAGATACACAAGCACGCCCAGGCATGACTGTGTGCTTGGGAGAGAACTTGAAAGGGTCTGTATATAGGCTCTGATCTGGTTCTGATCCCTTGCATTTGGCTCCCCGCTTTTGTAGTCCACAACAACCCAGGGATTGGCTGGGACAATCAAATCACAGCGCATAATGGAGCCGCTGGCATCCTTGATCGACTGCTCCCTGAGTCCTTTTTCCAGCCAGTATTTGGCCTGAGGCTGTTCGGCAAACCAGACCAACGACCGCACAACGTTTGTCTGCATCTCCTTGGTGATGAAGGATTGGAGCTGATGCCTCTGCACAACCAAATGCAAAGCCGCTTTGGCTGCTTGGATGGGATCGTTTTTCGGCAGAAAGTATTCTAGACAGTGGTGGACAAGGATACCCAGTTTTTGTGCTATACTTGCCTGCTCGTTGTCAGCGTGGAGGATTTTTATTGGGGGTAGCCATGCCATGGGCGTCCAGGTGGAATCTGGCATGATGGTATCAGATGCCTTTTGAACAAAAGGAGCATCGTCTCTTTCGTGCGTTTGTTCTTCGCCAAAGTGTGCTGGGAGATCGATTCCGGCGTATGAGAGGAGTGTGAGCAAAATATCTGTGCTCTCCTTTTGCACGGGGATGCGAAGAATATGGAGAGCGTCACGGGCACGGGTTATGGCAACATAGAGCAGGTGGACGGCTTCCAGAAACAGACGAAGGTATTCTCCGTGGGTGATTTCCGGGGTTTTTTTGGAAGAAAAGCGGGCAATACGGGCACCGTCTTCGGTTGTGACAAAACACAGTTTGGGATCCGGCGAAAGTTTCTGCATCTTCCAGGGCAAAAGCACGTGCGCAGCTTCCAGGCCTTTGGACTTGTGGATGGTCATAATGCGCACAGCGTCCATGCGTTCCGGCATGGGGATTTTCTCTCCGTCGTTCATGGTGTCCCAGTATTCCAGAAAGTCCGAAATAGTCGTGGCGTTGTTCTTGGTTTCCGCCAGATAGCAGACCTCAAGAAAACGGCGGAGAAAGACACGGGATTCTGGAAAACGTTCTTCCACCCGCATGCAGGCATACCATTCGCTCACCAGATCATAGGCTGTGACGGAAGTGCCTACAAACGGCGCAAAAAATCGCTGCCAAAGCGATGGATACTCTGTCATGAAGAGCGCAACCGGGTCGTAGCTTTCTGCGGCGATAGAGAGGGAAACAAAGCGTTCCAGGGAAAAATCCTCGGCAAGGCTTGCCACAATGCTGCCGGAAAGCACTGTCCACAGGGCAAGTGGATCCTTTGTCAGCACAAAACGCATAAAAGCCACAGTTTCTACGACAATCCCCTGTTTGGCTAAAAGCAGGCTGTTTTCTGTCATACAGGGGATACCCCGCATGCTCATGGCATTGGCGATCTCCTGGCACTGCTCATTGGTGCGGGCAAGCACCAGCATATCCGACCAAGGGATGCTGGCATGGAGACGTTCCAGGCTGTTGCCAAGGGTTTCAAGCACCTCTTCTTCCTGGCATACGTCGATTGCCACAAAACCTTTGAGATCGTTCCGCATACTGGTCTGCGCAACATCGGCAAAAACAGTCTTGAGTTGCATGGCAGCTTGCCTGCAGACACTGTCTGGCACAGAATCGGGCAGGCTCTGTCTGGCCAGGGCAAAGGCCTTTTCTTCGTTTGCGCACGGAGCAAAGATTGTCCCGCAAAAGGCGATAAGCGCCTCACAGCTGCGGTAGTTGTTCGGTAAGGTTTCCCTGTGGATGTCCGCAGAATCAACGCATTGAGTGAGATCGCTTATGGTGGGATCGAGGATGCCATCAAAGAGATCCGGATTGCCGCCGCGCCAACTGAAGATCGACTGCTTGCTGTCTCCGACCCATGTGAGGGATCCTCCCTTGGACAGAGATTCTTTGACCAGGGGAGCCAGAGCCATCCACTGCTCGTCGCTTGTGTCCTGAAACTCGTCGATCAAAACGTGCTCCACGGCATTGCCAAGCGTGACAAAACGATCTTCGGGTATAAGGTTCCCTTCAAACAGAGCCAGAACAAGCGCTGGAATGATTTCGCTGTACAGAAAACCCGACGCATTGGGATCCGAGTCTCTTTCCGAAAGCATGGCCTTGCCAAGTGTGATGAAGGGCATGGTCTGGATGGCGTCGCTCATCATCTGATACGTTGCTGCCTGGTTCTTGAGCGTCTCATAGAGCGCCTGGCATGGATTTGGCACAACGCTCCCCTTGCAAAACAATTGGGTGATACGCTCCTTGCTCAGATAGGCCGACCCCAAGACCGTCATATCCCCCCTGGCAAGGGCATCGATGGCTTCTTTGGCTCTTTTCATCCAAGAGCAGGCGTGCGAGGAATCGAGCAGGTTCTGGGCAGTTTCTCTGAGATGCCCAAGGGACAGGCCGCGTTTGTCTTTGAGTGTCTTCAACGGTACCAGATCGTCGCACGTGCCAAGCAGAAGATCGTGGACAAGCCGTGTGATGCCTTTTTTGATCTTTTTCCCGAGCAAAAAACCCTTGGCATCGCCTTCTCGGTAAAGGCTGGTGAAAACGTCGCGGATATCCTCTGCTAGATCCGCATCCCCTGCCATGGCCTTGGATGCCACAAGCGCTAGATAGGGATTCAGACTGTCCTCTGTCGTGAACACCGGCTGCACATCGGGTGTGATCTTCAAGTAGAGGGAAGCGGTTCGAACAATCTGGAAAAGGAGGCTATCGATGGTGCGCACCTGCATGGCAGAGAAATCGTGCAGAATGTGCGCAACCAGCTCCTGTGCTTGACGAGAATTGAGAGCCTCAACCGTACCTTGCCCGAGCGCACACCTTTTGAGTGTCGTCAGTATGCGGTAGCGCATTTCTGCGGCTGCGGCATTGGTGAAGGTGATCGCAACAATGCTCTCAAGGGGGCACCCCTCCTGCAACAGATGCAGGTAGCGCATTGTCAAGGTATGCGTTTTTCCAGACCCTGCAGACGCCTTGATTTGATAACACCCGCGCACGCAGACCTCCCTTTGCATGCAATGACCGTTAATGTACCATCATCCTGCTCACATTTCATCGTATTTGAGGATGTCGCCATGGGATCGCCATTTTGCTGTTTTTCCTGGTCACGGTCGTTTATCAATGATTGTGCACACTACCTTTGTACGCGCAAACAAGGTATGAGGGAACTTGTGTGTATCATCCCCCATGCCAGGCCAAAAGCAGCCTTCATAACAGCTTTTGCCAAGCGAATACGCTTCGGCATACTCCCCAAGATACTGACCCTGGATGAGGTCATAGATCTCTGGTTTATGGCAAATGGTCAAACACCGAAGCCCTATGCCAGCATGCTTGACTGCATTGAACTTTTGTATCGTGCTGTGCAACGCGTTGCCAACGAAGATCATTTTGTCCACACCCATTTTGGTTCTATGGATCGGCATACGTTTTGGCCATGGGGGAAGATGCTCTACACCTTGTTTGAGGAGATCTACCGTCAGGGCAAGACCCCAACGGATCTCCGAATACCAGAAGATATGCCAAAACCAACCCAGATCCTTTGTCAGGCCTTGGGGCACATCCATCGAGCCTATGTTGACGGGCTGGCAGCTTTTTCTCAAAGCACCCATGGTCTCACGCTTCTCACCATGACCACATTGCCAAAGATTCCGACGGAACTTCTCCCCACCAAACAACGCCTGGTTGCCCTGTGTGGTTTTTCCATGCCGGATGCTGCGGAAGAAGCGCTCTTCTTTATGTTGTGGGAGCAGGGTGCGATTGTCTGCGTGCAGGGCGATGTGGGTCTGTGTTCGTATTTAGCAAAAGTACACTATGCCTGCCACGGCATCGACGAATGGCTTGAACGTTGGCACACCTACGCCGAAGAGGTTTTCCCCGATGCGCCAAAACCAAGACCTGTCTTTCGTTTTTTCGCGGGCTACGATGCCCACGCAGAACTCAACGATCTTACGCGCATTCTGGCACAAACACAGGGGAAATCCACCGCCATCGTGCTTGCGAGCGAGGCACTGCTTCTGCCTGTTCTGCACCATGTGTCTTGGAAAAATATCAACATCTCCATGGGCTATCCCCTGCATCGGACATTGTTTGGGGAGTTTATCACGAGTCTTGTCAAAGCCTTTTCCCGCAAACACGGGGATACGCTGTATTGGAGGGATCTTCTCCACATTGTGCGTCATCCCTTTGGGCTATGCTTTTTGGAAAATCCCAAGGAGTTGGAGGAGGCCATTTGTTCCGGCCAAAGCTGGCAGTCAGTGGCTATGATCAAAAACCCCTTCCTAGAACTGTGTCTTGGGCTTGGAAATACCACAGATCTCTTTGACCTGGCGGAAAAGCTTGATGTCATAACCAAGGCCTTGCTGGAAAACACAGCCATCTCCTGGCCAAATCCCCTGGAAAAGGAAGCTGTCATCCTTTTTCAGCAGCGCATTGTCACCACCTTGCGTTCATCGCTTGTGGCCAAGAAAAGACTGCCAGGCACGCTGCAGCAACGCATTCTTACCGAGCTTTTGGCCAACGAACGCATACCTTTTGCCAGCGAATCGCAACAAGGCCTTCAGATCCTGGGACTGCTTGAGACCAGGCTCATGGACTACGAAATAGTGATTATTTTGGATGCAACCGACGACCTTGTGCCGGGAAATCCTGGCCAAGATGCGCTTGTGCCTGATGCAGCCAAAAAGCTTCTTGGTCTGCCGACACTCTCCGATCGACAACTCCGGAGTGCCTACAATTTCTTCAGACTCTGCTATGGGAGCAAAAACGCCCATCTGCTGTGGCAAGAAGGGGAAACACAAAGCGCTAGCGAAGGCGCACGAAAGAGCAAAAGCCGCTTTGTGGAACAACTGATCTGGGAAGAAGAAAAGCTACGCCACTGTTTGCTCGAGGACGAAGTTGAGCGGGCTGATGTCTTTCTGGCCACCAAAGCCCTGGCCAAAAAAAGCCTGCACAGAACAGCGGCCATCCAGGAAAAGCTGTCCCGTGTTTTTGCCAATGGTATCTCGGCCACGGTGCTCGACCAGTTCCTGGAATGCCCCTACAAATTCGCGCACTCCTATATTCTTGATCTGAAAACGCCAGCAGAGGTCAACGAAGGCGATGCCCCTGACGCTGTGGGCAGCTTTATCCACGGCTTTTTGTGCGACCTTTTGAAACCCTATGAGGGAAAAGTCTTTTCTGGCATGCCAAGAGAGGCTTTTGAAAGCGCCTTGGACAAAGCATTTCACGGCAAAAATTGTCCAGAGCTTCCTGCGACCAACAGCTTTTTGCTCAGGCAGGCCTGTGAGACACTGCTCTGGAAATACATCGGCAGGCAGAAGGAGACCACGGTCTTGAAGGTGGAAACCGATGTGCGTCGCACCTTTGTTGTGGGAAAATCCCCGTATCCGCTGCGGGGGAAAATCGACCGCATCGATCATCGGGAGACAGGCATTGTGGTGCTGGACTATAAGACAGGGAAGCTCAAATTGCCCAAGAAGGATGTCTGGGAGGAGAGGGAGCTGTTTGCGAGACTCGAGGAATTTGCTGCCACGGCAGAGCCAGAGCAGGTGCAAGAGCAATTGGCAGTCCTCCGAGAAACAATGCCCAGTGTCCAGCTGCCCTTCTACATGGTACTGGCAATCGACTTCTGCCAGAATACCTTCAACAGCATCCCGACCGACGCAGCCCTGGTGCATCTGGCAGAAGGAGGCCAGGAACGACCGCTTTTTGGCGAAAAAAATACCCTCTCGCTGCTTGAGCGGATGAGGCATGCCCAGGCACTGATTGGTTTTTTGCTCACTGCCCTTGATACGGTTCCCTGCTTTGAGGCTGTACCGGACAAACACTGTTCGTACTGCCCCTATGAGGGACTGTGTCTTGTTGGGAACCTATAGGCTGCCCCCTAACGAAACCGCTTTTGGGCATTTGTCCCGCCTTGGAGAGAATGCCTGCCCCTCAACCGTGACAAGACGTGTGTCTGGCGGAAAAGAGCCAACAGAGCAATTGCAAATTGGAGCTTTTTTTGCTATAGGAAACCTCTTTTCAGTGGAGTACGCCGCTGAAGGAAGGAGCTTGTTGGGTCTTTTTCCTTTCCGTAACTCAAAAACTCCCAAGGAGGCAGCGTTTTCCCCTTGCACAAGGGTGCAAGGTATGTACGCTGATAGTATTGATGAAGAAAAATATTCATCCCAAAGTCTATAATGCGACAATTATCTGCGCATGCGGTCACGAAGAAAAAGTTTTGTCAACCAAGGGTGAGACGGTGCATGTCGAAGTCTGTTCTGCATGCCATCCCTTTTTTACAGGGAAACAACGTTTCTTAGATACAGCCGGTCGTATCGATCGTTTCCGTAAAAAGTACGCCAAATTTGAAAAGAAATAATTTTTGTTCTTTACTCCTTTCTCTTCCCTTGCTTTTATCGCAATCTCGCGATGAAATCGATGAAAGGGATCCTTCTTCCTATAGGCCTCTTGTCGGCGGACAAGCTGTTCTCGAAGGAGTGATGATGAGAAATGGGGATATGTATGGGGTAGCGGTTCGCCGACAGGATTCGAGTATTGTTGCTTGTCGGCGTCCGTGGATCACGTTTTTTCCTGCAGCACTCACAAAAATACCGTGTATACGCGGTTTTCCGGTTTTAGTTGAAACGCTCTACAACGGCGTTGGCGCTCTGAATCGTTCCGCTGTCATGATGGGAGAGGTAGAAGGCCAAGAAATTTCACGATGGCAGCTGGTTGTGAGCATGATCGTGGCAGCTATCTTGGCTATGCTTCTTTTTGTTGTTGCGCCCCATCTCCTCTCCTTTGGCATGTTTTGGTTGCAAATCAGCGGCGATGTGGAGGGGATATCCTTTCATCTGTGGGACGGCTTCTACAAGGTCTTGATTTTCTTTGGGTATCTGTGGAGTATTTCTCTGGTACCCGATATTCGTCGTGTGTTTTGTTTTCATGGTGCCGAACACAAGACAATCCATGCGTTTGAAAAAGAACGTGAAGTCTCTGCAGCAACAACGATGACCATGAGCCGTTTCCATCCCCGTTGTGGAACGACCTTTTTGCTTTTTGTTGTGACTCTATCAATTATTATTCATGCTGTCTGTGTTCCTTTCTTTATTTCTTTTTTCTTGTCTATTTCTGAGATTAGTAAGCATATAATTACTATATTAATAAAGATACTGCTTATTATTCCGATTAGTGCATTATCGTATGAAATAATTAAAGGCGCTGCAAAGCTTAAAACTGGACTTTTAGCGTATATCTTACAGACTCCTGGTTTGTTTCTGCAACGCTTAACAACAAGGGAGCCAAATCAAGAACAGGTTGAAGTAGCTCTTGTTGCTTTACACGTCGTTCTTGATACTGAAGATCAAAAATGTGTTAAATATGTTCCCTATACGACAATTTCTGAGTAGAGATTCCTTGATAGTTCTTCATAAAAAGAAATATTTTGTAAGCATGATTTTTTTATAGCTTGCCTTGTTAATTACATTGTTTCTAGCCCCCATGATCTCTTTAGGATTTTCGTGGGGGCTTTTCTAAAATGGTAACTTTTTACTCTAGCATTGATTAACGAGGTTGTCATGTTTGCAAAGCTTGAGAGTCTTGAAAAAAAATATCTTGAACTAGAAGAAGCTTTAGCTGATCCCGACATCTTTAATGATCAAGAAAGATATCGGAAGATAGCAAAATCACATGCTGATCTTGAAGATATTGTTACTCTTTTTAGAAAGCATAGATCCCTTCAGCATGATTTAGAAGAAAATAAGGCGCTTCTTCATGATTCTGATCCAGACATTTGCGAAATGGCTCGAGAGGAAATAGCGAAAATCGAAGCAGAACTTCCTCAACTCGAACATGATTTGAAAGTCGCCTTGCTCCCCCCAGATCCCCTTGATGAAAAAAATACCATTCTTGAGATACGAGCAGGAACCGGTGGTGAAGAGGCTGCGCTTTTTGCTGCGGATCTTTTCCGTATGTACACCCGCTATGCTGAATTACAGGGTTGGAAGTATGAAATTCTGAGTGAGTCAGCGACTGAAGGCGGTGGGTTCAAGGAAATTATTTGCCTGATCTCGGGAAATCGCGTGTATAGCCATTTGAAGTATGAGGCAGGCACCCATCGTGTCCAACGAGTTCCTGTTACCGAAACCCAAGGCCGTATTCATACCTCTGCTGCCACTGTGGCGGTTTTGCCTGAAGCGGATGAAGTTGATGTGGAAATACGTCCTGAAGATATTACCATCGATGTCTACCGTGCCTCAGGAGCGGGTGGCCAACACGTCAATAAGACAGAATCGGCTGTTCGCATCACCCATATTCCCACAGGAACCGTTGTTACCTGTCAAGATGAACGCTCGCAGCACAAAAATAAAGCACGAGCCATGAAGGTTTTAGCCTCTCGTTTGCTTGCTCAAGAGCGGGATAAGCAGAATTCCGAAGTATCAGCGGATAGAAAAGCCCAAGTAGGGAGTGGGGATCGGTCGGAGAGGATTCGAACCTACAATTTTCCGCAAGGTCGTTGCACCGATCATAGAATCAATCTCACCCTCTATTCCTTAGAAAAAATCATGCAAGGCGAATTAACCCCGCTTGTCGAAGCGCTCGCGACAGCAGCGCAAACAGAGGCTCTCAAGGCGCAAGCTGACGCCTAAACATGCTATAGCGCAAACGTTTTTTCGACAATGCCTTCATTTTCATATGAAGGCATTTTTTGTGCGCTTGGCATGCGTTTATTCCAATGGGTGTAAGTCCCTAGTCCGGCTAATTCAGGGCAAGGACAAAGCGAAAGGCAAGGTTTGCATCGCGAGGTGCAGGCGAGAGGAAGCCCTTAGCAGTCTCTTGAACCCA